>NZ_JBALMR010000037.1:0-31983 GCF_036963165.1 Bacillus sp. JJ675
CAATTGTACCGGCGTAGCCAGGGCCAATTGCACCCACGGATCCATCAGCATGCCGGGCAGCCAAATAAATGACGTGAATTTGAAATGGCTGACCATCGCCCAAAGCAGCGGAAAAGACAAAATCGCGGAAAAAATGAATTTTCCTGTCTGTTGCTGAATCTCTTTTTTCCGCTGCTCAAGAGCGCCGTCCGCGCCTTTGGTCTTCTTTTAATTCAAGCTTGTAGCCGAGCTTTTCGATAACTTCTTTCATATCATCGACAGTCACGGCTCCGGGAAGATATGCAACCGACACTGTTTCAAGGGCAAAATTGACAGGTGCGCTCTCTACGCCCGGCAGTTTTTCCAGCCGTTTTTCGATCCGGTTCGCGCAGGCGGCGCATGTCATTCCCGAAATCGCAAACTCGGCTTTTTCGGCCGGTACGCGGTAGCCGAGCGATTCAACCTTTTCAGCCAGCTGTCCGACTCCGATTTGCGCCGGGTCATAGACGATTTTCGATTTTTCCAGCGCCAAATTCACATTTGCATCCTCAACCCCGTCAAGCTTTTTTAAGCCTTTTTCGATTCGGGCCGCACACGCGGCGCACGTCATTCCTGATATTTGAAGTGTAGCTTCTTTGCGTTCGCTCATATCGTTCACTCCTTATATACCCCTATCGGGTATATATTCAGCAGAAAAAACCGCGCTTGAAAAGCGCGCGTTTTCCCTTATCCTTCGACATCATACCCTTGATCCTCGATCACATCAGCGATCTCTTTCAGTGATACTTTAGCAGAATCAAATGAAACATCAACTTTTCCGCCGGCCAAATCGACTTTGACGGATTCGACGCCGGCCAATTTTCCGACGCTTCCTTCAACCGCCTGAACACAGTGGTTGCAGGACATTCCTTTTACATCAAGCGTTTTTTGTTCCATTATTCAAATACCTCCCTAAGGTTTTCTGATGTTGCTCAATTACAGATTACCATACCCCTGTAGGGTATTTCAAGAGAACATTCTTCATCACGATTTTGAAAACCGTTTAAATACATCAAGCAGCTCTTCGATGGCTTCTTCGCCTTTTCCGCTTTGAATCGCATTGGCCACGCAATGATGCGTATGATTTTCCAGCAGGCTGAACGCCACCTTTTGCATCGCGGCCTGAACCGCAGAAATTTGCACGAGTATATCGACGCAGTAGCGGTCGTTTTCAATCATGTTTTGAATGCCCCTGACTTGCCCTTCGATCCTTTTTAACCGGTTTGTGATCTGCTCTTTTTCTTTTGAGCTTTTCGGATTCAGCTTATGTTCCGACATTGGGACACCTCACTTTCATTATTCTTTCCAATTGTACCGATGATACTATTATAAAACGTAAACACAGATCGTGTCTAAAAAAGATAACCCCAAATGCTCGGGGTTATCCTCTAAGGCGTTTGAAAAATTCTCTCATAAACTCGGGAAGATTGGACCAATCGTGTCCTGAAACAAGGTTCCCGTCAACATGCAGCTTTTCTTCGATATACGTCGCGCCTGAGGCTTCGACTTCAGGCTTGCAGGCAATGTAAGCCGTCAGCTCGCGTCCTTTCAGATGTTCTCTCAAGCTGGTGAAAATCAGGCTTGCGTGACAAATGGCGCCGACCGGCTTATTTTCCTCAAAGAAATGGGCGACGATCTTTAACAATGAGTCATACATCCGGATAAATTCAGGCGCGCGGCCGCCCGGAATGATGATGCCGTCGTATTCGGAAGGGTCGATGTCGTCAAACGATGCGTGCGCCTCAATTAAATAGCCCGGTTTTTCGGTGTATGTATCCCAATCTAAGAAGTCGTGGACGACCGTATGGATTTTTTTCTTTTTCGGCGCAGCAATCGTTACGTCAAAGCCCTCTTCCAAACAGCGGTAGTACGGATAATACACTTCCAGCGCTTCGACAGCGTCACCTGTCACAATCAATACCTTTTTTGCCATCAAAAACATCTCCTTTCTTATTTTCCCTTTTATTGTAACCAATTCGCGCCTTTTTTGAAAACCAAGTGCTCAGCTGACAATTGTGACGGCTTCTGTTTTTTCCTTCAATGCGGCAAGCGATTCTTTGTCGATGCCGGAATCGGTAATAATCATGTGCTCATCCCGAAGCTGATCGATTTGCGAAAACGCCCGCTTGCCGAATTTGCTGCTGTCCGCCATGACAATCGTTTGGTCGGCGATATCGATCATCCGCTTTTTCAAAAGGGCCTGCCATTCGTTTGAATCGCTAAGTCCGCTTGCAGGGTCGACGCCTTTGCACGAAATGAAGGTTTTATTCACATGGTACATCTCAAGGGATCTCTCCGCCAGCGGCCCGACGAATGACATCGATTGCGGAAGCAGCATCCCGCCGCTTGAGATCACCGTGATTTTGTCCTTTTTGCTTAGCTCCATCGCCACCCTGACGGAATTGGTAATAACGGTAAGAGGGATGTTCTCCAGCGTTTTGGCCATATACCACGCCGTTGTGCTGGCATCGAGAATGATCCGTTCGCCGCTTTCTACGAGCTTGACCGCTTCATAGGCTATCATCTTTTTTTCGACAACATTCGTAATTTCCCGCTCCCGAAAATGCACTTCAGGCTCTTCTGTCTGTACGCTGACTGCCCCTCCATGGCTTCTTTTCAGCTTGTTTTCTTTCTCAAGCTTTTCCAAATCGCGCCTGATCGTTTCTTCCGTCACGGAAAAGAGCTCGCTCAATTCTGTGACGCGTACGCTCGAGCGCAGATTGACAAGTTCGACGATTTTTTGATGTCTTTCAGCTACAAGCATCCTTTACTTCCTTCCTCTACGCAAAATCACTGTTTCTTCCATCATAGCGCATAAGCGCCGAACCGGGAAACGTTTTTAACGCTTTCCGCCGGCAGCAGCGCCTAAAATATGCTCTGTAAAATGCCGGTACGCTTTCTCCCAGGCCGCTGTATCTTTAGGAGCGTACGTTTTTTGGGAAAAGGATTTCTTGATGGCCCGCCTCGCATCCCAAACATCCCAAAACATCCCGAGTGCGATCGCCTGAACCGCGATGTTGCCGATCGCACTCGCCTCAGAAGGACCCGCCCAAACCTTTCTCGCCAATACATTCGCTGTATACTGGCAAAGCAGTTCATTGCGAATGCCGCCACCAACCATGTGAAGCCCCTCGTATTCCTTCCCTGTCAACGCCTCGATCCGTTCCAGGATAAAGCGGTATTTCAACGCAAGGCTCTCCAGCACACAGCGGATGATCGCACCCGGTGTTTCCGGAACGTTTTGATCCGTCTTTCGGCAGAAGTCTTTGATCGCCTCAGGCATATTGACGGGATTGAGGAACATTTCATGATCCGGGTCAATCCATGACCTAAACCCGTCAGCCTGTCCGGCAAGCTTCACAAGCTCCCCGCTCGCATACCGCTTTCCGTCTTTCTCCCAATCCGCCTGGCAGCGCTGAAAGATCCACAGCCCCATAATGTTTTTCAAAAGGCGGTACGTCCCGCCGACGCCGCCCTCATTTGTGAAGTTCCAATCGAGCGCCTGTTGTGTCATAAGCGGCTTATCAAGCTCGGTCCCGATCAGCGACCACGTCCCGCAAATGAAGTAAGCGAATTCCTTTGTTTCGGCGGGAATGCCTACAACAGCCGATGCCGTATCATGTTCGCCGACGGCGATGACGGGAGCTGCCGGGACGCCCAGTTCCTCGCATACAGACGGCATGAGCCGCCCCGCTTCATCGCCAGGCTTCAGGAAATCTTTTGGAAAAATCGCAGCCGGCAGACCGAGAAGGCTGATCAGCTCCCAATCCCAGCCCGAGGTGTTCGGATTGAAAAGCTGGGTCGTCGTTGCATTTGTAAATTCGCTTTTTTTCTCGCCTGTTAGAAAATAGCGCAGCAAATCGGGAATCATTAAAAGCGTCTCTGCCCGTTCCAAAAGGGACGGTTTTGCTTTTTTCAGCGCATAAAGCTGATACATCGTGTTAAATGGCAAAAGCTGAATGCCTGTGTGCGAAAATATCTTTTCCTTGCCGAGGACATCCAATACTTCTTCCATAATACCGTCAGTATGGGGATCGCGGTAATGATATGGGTTGCCCAAAAGCTCCCCGTTTTGATCGAGGAGGCCGAAATCGACCGCCCACGAATCGATCCCGATGCAGCTGATGCGGCCGAAATCGTTTTTCGCTTTTAAGATGCCTTGCTTGATTTCGTGAAAAAGGCGGAGAATGTCCCAATAAAGGTGCCGTCCCGCCTGCACAGGCTGATTTGGGAAACGGTGGATTTCCTCCGCTTTAATCAGTCCGCCGTCGACATGCCCGCTGAAGGCTCTGCCGCTTCCCGCCCCAAGATCAAACGCGAGGATCGTCACCAGCTTGCACCGCCTTTGCCGCGCGCCAGAATTTTATCCGCATATCCGCTTTCCTGATAAGCTGCAAGCGGTTCGGCCGGAACGTTCATCTCCTCACGCACCGCATACAGAAGCGGTCTGACATCGATTTCAAACGCTTCGCGGACGGCCGCCTCGCAAGCGAGTACATCACCTTTTTCCTGCCCCTTTTTGACTTCGTCATAGTTGATGAGAAGCGCTTTTGCATAGTATGTCTGCACATTCATGACCGAGCGGATCACCGCCGGAATTTTCGGTTCAAGATTGTGGCACTGATCAAGCATATATGCAATGTTTTCGGCTGTTTTCCTGACATGTTGGTCAGAGTCCTGTAAAGCATCCAAAATTTGATAAAAAATGAGAAACAGCTCATACGGATTGTGCGCACCGACGATTAAATCGTCATCCGCGTATTTGCGGCTGTTGAAATGAAAGCCTCCCAAACGGCGTTCATCGAGCAAATAAGCGACGATATGTTCAATGTTTACGCCCTGGGCGTGGTGGCCGGTGTCTACGAGCACTTCAGCCTGCGGGCCGAGCTTTTGAGCGAGATTGTAAGCCATTCCCCAATCCGCCAGATCGGTATGGTAAAAAGCCGGTTCAAAAAATTTATACTCGATCAACAGGCGCATGTCGTCTTCAAGCGCAGCATACATGTCAGAAAGGCATTCATACATCCAGTGCTTCCGCTTTCTGATGTCCGCCTGGCCGGGATAGTTGGTTCCGTCGGCAAGCCAGAGGCTTAATTCCTTTGACCCCGTCTGCCTTGCGATATCGATGCATTCAAGCAGATGGGCGGTCGCTTTTCTGCGGATAGCGGAGCTTGCGTTTGTGATGCTTCCGAATTTGTAATCATCGTCTTGGAACAGGTTCGGATTGACTGCTCCGATTGCAATTCCGAGTTCTTCGGCATGCGCTTTTAATTTGGAATAATCGTCAACCTGATCCCACGGAATATGAATCGCAACGGTCGGACAAACGCCGGTCAGCTTATGGACGACGGCTGCATCCTCCATTTTTTCGAATGGGTTCCTCGGCACGCCTTCCTGCTGAAAGACTTTAAAGCGCGTACCCGAGTCGCCGTATCCCCATGAAGGCGTTTCTATTTTAAGCGCTTTCATTTTTTCTTTTACTTCAGACAGATTGATCCCTCTGTCTTTTTGCTGCTGTTCAAATGCGGCGTAAATACGATCATTCATGTACACTCATCCCCCTGTTTGTTGTTAGCGGATACGCCATCGTCGTCATTAAAGCCAGCTCAGGCTGGGTGGCGTCCAGCCTGCTGTACTGGACGATCACGGGTACATCGCTTTTGATTTCGATGGCATACGGAACATTTTCAGGAATCCGTTCTCCCGATGCTTGAAGCGAGCTTGTGCGAATATGTTTTGTTCTTCTTCCTTTGACGGTCTCGGCTATCCCCTCAAGCGGCGGACGGTCTTCGAAAAAGGCGGTGATGGCAAGATGTGCATCTTTCCCGTTGCAATTTAAGACATATCGATTCATGGCTCGTCAGACTGCCTGAGCTTGCCGGCGGGATAAATCCGTCCGGAATGATCCAATGACGCTCTCCTTTCATCTCCCGTTTCCCCCTTGTTTTTGAAAAAGGCGGCTCCTCTGCCGCCTTTTCGGTTATCTTGCAAATGCGGCAGGTACGCCTCCGTCGACAGTCAGCATGCACCCCGTCGTTTTGGCCGATTTTCCCGAGGCAAAGTAAGCGATCGCTTCGGCAATATCGGCCGGATAAATGTTTACGGAAAGAGCGGTCCGCTTCCTGTAATGCTCTTCGAGTTCATCTGGCCCGATTCCGTAGGCAGCAGCCCTTTCCTCGCGCCATTTCGAATCCCAGATCGCCGACCCTTGCAGAACGGCGTCAGGCAGAACAGAGTTCACGCGGATGCCGTATGATCCGCCTTCTGCGGCGATGCATCTCGCCAAATGGACTTCAAGCGCTTTAGCGGAGCTGTAGGCGGCGGCATTTTTGCCGGCATAGACCGAGTTTTTCGATCCGACAAACACCATGCTCCCGCCGAGGTTTTGTTTTTTCATTTGTTTAAAAGCTTCTCGGGCGACCAGGAAATATCCTGTACCCAAAACGTCCATATTCAAGTTCCATTCCTGCAGACTCGTTTCATCGATCGGGCTTGACGTCGCAAGCCCGGCATTGTTGATGACGATGTCAATGCCGCCGTAACGCAAAGCGCTTTCCCTGAAAGCCGTCTGAACCTCGTCTTCTTTCGTGACATCCAGTTTAACGGCGGACGCCCTGCCTTCGCCGTATTGTTCATTAATCGCCCGCGCCGTTTTTTCTGCGCCTTCGATGTTGATGTCTGCGACAACGACATGCGCCCCAACGGAGGCAAGCCTGCGGCACGTCTCGCTGCCGATTCCGCCGGCGCCGCCCGTCACAAAAGCGGTCTTGCGGGAAAATTCAGCTTCCGGAGGAGCGAGCGTTAATTTGTAGAGCTCAAGCGGCCAGTATTCAATGCGGTAGGATTCTTCTTCATTGAGAGAAACAAAGTTTCCCAGCGCTTCCGTCCCTTTCATGACGGCGATCGCCCGACGGTATAAATCCCTGCTCACTTTTGCTGCGGCAAGGCTTTTTCCCGATGCGACAAGTCCGAGCCCCGGGATCAGGATGACGCGGGGCGCAGGTTCAAACATTTCGTCGCCTTCCTGTTTGTTTCTCTCAAAGTAGGCTCTATATTCGTCTTTAAATTTGGCAATCTCTGTTTTTATCAATTCGATCAGGCGGTTCTGATCCTCTTCCGCCGGTTTCCACGGGATATACGCCGGGACGCGTTTTGTATGAACGAGGTGATCCAGACAGGCGGCGCCGATTTGCGAAAGCTCCGGGGCCTTTCTGCTGCCCGAGAACTCCAGCACATCTTCCGAATCGCAGTACGTCAGGAGCATTTGCTTCTGATCGCTGACGGCCCCGCGTATCACCGGCATGATGTCGGCGACGATGCGCTTTCTCTCTTGGGCCGGCAACGGTTCATGCTGCTGTCCGCCGAATGGCTGATGTCCGGCAGAACGTCGCTCGATATAATCTTCCGCTTCGCGAATCACGGCAATCGTCCGGGCATAGCATTCTTTAGACGTCTTACCCCATGTGACGAGCCCGTGCTTCTCCATTAAAACAAGCTCGGCTTTCGGATTGTGTTTCACTCCTTCGGCGATCATTTTCGAGAGTTTGAAGCCCGGCCTTACATAAGGCACCCAGACAAAACGGTCTCCGAAAATCTCTTCGGCAATTTGCCTTCCGTTGTCTGCGCAGCAAATGCTGATGATTGCATCCGGGTGCGTATGATCCACATGCCGAAACGGCAAAAAAGCGTGCAAAAGCGTTTCGATTGACGGGCGCGGATGATTTTTATCGATCATGCAGTGTGATAAATAAGCTGTCATGTCTTCATCCGTCATGTCTTCGCGTTCAATCAGCGGCCGGATATCGTCAAGCCTCAGCCCGGTAAAGTTAACCGCTTTCATTTTTGCCAAATCAGATCCGCTGCCTTTCACCCACATGACGTCGATGCTCCTGCCGCGAAAATCTGTTTCCGTCGTTTTCATCGACGTGTTGCCGCCGCCCCAATTGCAAACGGAACGGTCAGAGCCGATCAGGTTGGAGCGGTATACGAGTTCGTCTAGCCCCGGCGCCAATGCTGTTGCTTGATCATCGGACCATAAATATTCCACCATATCAATCACTCCGTTTTCGTTTGTTTATTTTTGTATACGTCTGTTTTAAGAGTATCATGTTTTTGTTTTTTTGTAATCGTTTTTTTGATATTCAGTTGAAACATATTCCATAAAAAAAAGCGGTTGAAATTCCTCCCATTATCTTTTACGATATAAACTCATGTTTTTTAAAGGAGGGATGAAGCGATGAACAGAAAACACAATGCGCCAATCAAGCTGATCATTATGATTTTTATGATCTGCACGTTTTCCATCGGCTTTACGGAATACGTCGTCATGGGCATTTTAACTTCTATTTCAAAGGATCTCTCTGTCCCGATTTCAGCGACAGGACTGTTGGTGACAGCTTACGCAGGAAGCGTCTGTCTGACGGGGCCGATCGTGACGCTTCTTTCGGTAAAGCTTCCGCGAAAGCCTGTATTGCTCGGCTTGATGGGCGTTTTCGTTTTGGCCAATACACTCAGTATATTTGCGCCAAACTTTACCGTTTTACTCATATCCAGACTTTTATCCGCATCCATTCACGGTGCATTTTTTGCAACGACGATGGTGTTCGTCAGCGAAATGGTACCGCCTGAAAAAAGGGCCGCTGCTGCTGCGTCAATGAACGGCGGTTTGACGATCGCCCTGATGCTCGGCGTCCCATTCGGCTCCTATTTGGGTGACCTTTTCAGCTGGCGGATCGTCTTCTTCATGGTCGCACTTCTCGGCCTGATCGGCTTTTTCGGCATCCTGCTGACCGTACCGCACAAAAAGCCGAAAGTCGTGCCGAAATTGATCCATGAATGGGATGTCTTTAAAAATAAACAAGTCCTTTATTCCTTTGCCATCACCATCTTTGGCTATTCAGGCGTGTTCATCGCCTACACCTTCATCGAACCTATGCTGCGACACTCTGCCGGCTTTGGAAGCCTCGGCATTACGGCAGCCCTTTTCGCATACGGCTTCGGCGGTGTTGTCGGCAACTTCTATGCGGGAAAAGTGCCGTTTCACCTGTTGACCCGTTCTATGATCGGTGTCATGATCGCATTGATGTGCATTCTGGCGGCGTTTCCATTTGTTTCTGGACATCCGGCAGGCGCCATCATTGCGACTTTCTTATTCGGAGCGGGCGCGTTCGGAACGGTGCCGCTCTTGCAAACGAAAGTCGTTGCAGGATCTGAACACGGAACGACGATTGCAACTTCCGTCAGCATCGCCGCTTTCAACCTCGCCAACGCGCTCGGCGCATGGATCGGCGGCATCATTCTCGACGCCTCCAAATCCTACACATATCTCGCTACCGGAGGCGCCCTGATGACTGCATTCGGCTTAACGCTGACGATGTTCGCTTATGCGTCCGAGAAAAAACAGGTGAACGAAGCCTGGGAATAGAGAAAAAAAGCTCCACATGCCGGTTCATGTGGAGCTTTTCTTTATAAAGTGATTCACATCGACAACGGTCTTGCTGTCTTCCGCAAATACACAGGCGGGCTTTGTTCCGATGACTTGCATTCTGCCACCGCCGGCCAAAATCGCCGTTTCCTCAGGCAATGAAATAACCGGCGTCCCATATTTCTTTATAAATGTATTGATCAGCGGGTCGTCTTCCCGATTGTAGTGGCACCAAATCGAATACCCGCCTGCAAGCCCCAAACCGTCGAATTCATTTAAACCAACATTGTTGTCATCCATATGGGAACATGTCATGATATGTTTTCCGAGAATGATCGCGCCCGCGCTTCCGCCGTAGACAATCCCGCCCCGCTTTGCATAGCTTTGCAAAATATCGTTGAAACGGGTGTCTGTGACATGCTTCAATAAACGAAACGTATTTCCACCTCCGATATATACAGCAGAAAAGCGATCCAAATCCCGGAACCTCTTATTCTTTACGTCCGGCCACATGACGATGTCGTTTACGCCAAGCGGAGAGAAAACCCCTTTTATCCACTGAAAACAGCTGTCAAACCGTGAAGCCTCCATCGCCGCTGGAATATATAATAAAGGCTTCGCTTTATCGATTTCTTCAGCAAAACGCTGATCGATCATGCGGGTTTGGTCCCGGTCCCCGCCTCCGGAAAGAAACAGCATAATATCACTCCATTTCAGGAAGAACCGATTGTTTTTTGTCTCTGTTCGGTTTTCAGTCTGTACGCTTTCCCGATGACCGTCTCCATCACGAGCACAGCGCCCGCATACAGCGCTCCAAAACAGCAAAACACGGAGACAGACGGCAGCCGTTCCAGCAGAAATGCCGTTATCATCGGCCCGCACGCCATTCCGGTGTATCTGATGAAGTTAAACATTCCTAATGCACTGCCCCTGTTTTCCTCATATTCGTTTGCCACCATCGTCGAGAACAGCGGCGGAATAAGCCCCATCGCGATGCCAAAAAGGACAAGGGCGATGGACATGAAAAAAATCGAGAAGGTATGGGTGAATCCAAATATGACAATGCTTCCTGCAGCTGTTAGATTGCCGTACAAAAACAGCCGTCCAAGCGGCGCTTTCTTTTGAATCCATTTAAACAGCACGCTTCCGGCAATTGTGCTTCCAGCGATCGGCAAATAAAGCAAGCCGACCGTTTTCAGACTGAGATGATAGCTGTCAGTCAATAAAATAGGCAAATAGACGATGATTGAAAAATACACGAAAAAGATGAAAAAACTCAAACTAAACATCGCCTGTCCCGTCTTGTTTTTGAAAATGTCCTTGTAGCCGGAGAAGAGGCAGTTCGCAGTGATGCGCCTTTTCTTCCCCGGTTTTCTGTGAGGAACATACAGGGCGTTTACTAAAAACAGTATGGCGGATATTCCCGTCAAAAACCAAAAAACCCCTGGATAGCTGTATCGGTCGCCGATGAATCCCCCAAGTATCGGCGCCGCTGCGGGGGCGATGGATAACAGCATTTGATACGTCCCCATCGCGCTCGCCCGTTTTGTTCCTTCAAATAAACCGCTGATCGTTGTCGCAGCAATGAGAGGAAGGGCGGCGGTTCCCGCGGCCTGAAGCACCCTGAAAATCAGAAACAGCGTAAAGTCCTGAGCTGCGGCACAGCCGATGCTGGCTGCAGCCGTTACGGCGATGCCTGCCGTCATCACAAATCCCGCGCCTTTCCGATCAATCAGCGGACCGAGAATCATCTGCATCACTGCCGTCACGAAAATAAACAAAGTGACGGAAAGGTTCACCATTGGTGCGGAAACGCGGAACGAATCCATGATAAGAGGGATGATGGGCGAATAGATATTTTGGCTTAACGAAGCAAAAAACGCGCTGATGCAAACAGCATACATAATAAAAGATGGACTTGCTTTCATATGTTTCAACCTGAAAAACGCCTGCCTTTATTTTGATGATACGCGGACAGCAGGATGCCGCCATCCGCCCGTCTGATTCATTCCATATGTTTTGACCATTCGCCTAAAAAGCGGATGACGGTTTTGAGCTCTGATTCCGAAAATTTCTCAAACAGTTCAATATAGCGCTGCTTTGCGATTTCATGCATCCGGTCATGGACCTCCGCCAGCTTTTTGCCTTCCGCTGTCAGCGTGTAATACAATTCCTTGTTGTTGTTCGGCTTTTTGTGAGACTCAATCATCGAGCGCTTCATCAAAACGTTTGTCGCTTTTGTGATGGCCGCTTTTGAAACGTGAAGCCGCTCCGCAAGATACGCGTTGTTAACCAAGGCTTCGCTGTCATTGATGACTGACACGATGTGAAGCTGTGTGAGCGTCCAATGCTGACGCAGATGTTCTTCGCCTTTAAAAGCTTCTTCGGCGGCTTTCTGCTGTTCGTGCTGCATTCGTTTCTCTCTTTTCAGGACAAAATCCTGAACAGCTTCAAATACCTGCTCATGAATATTGTTTTCCACTTTATTCATCCCTTTCTCATTTTGTTAACCGGTTAACTATATTATAGTTTACCGGTTAACAAAAAACTTTACAAGCAAAAAAGCATATTTTGCAGGATGAAAACCCGCAACATATGCTTTACAGCTTCAACGACAAAACAGACTTTTCCGCCCAGGAGAGAAGCTTCAAATCCTGTTTGGGGCCGGCGATAAACGATAATCCTAATGGCTCGCCGCTTTTCGCTGATAAAGGGATCGTGATCTGCGGCAGTCCTGCGAGCCCGGCTATACACGTGAGCTGCATTGTTCTGGCCCTTCTCTCATTCAATCGATATTCCGGAATCCCGCGGAGCGGCGGAGTGCCGGGGGCGGTAGGGATGACAAGCAGGCCGGTTTCACCGAGCCAATCGGCCAGCTTGTCTGCGATCGCCTGCCTTTTGACAAATTCGTGTTCATGATCGCTTTTTTTGAGCGTGGACGCCCATTGAAACCGCTCTGCAATTCCTGCGCCAAACACCGGTTTTTCGCGCGTGATCCACTCTCCGTGTTCTTCCCAAATGTCCAAGCCTTGCAGCACCCTGAACGTTTCAGCCCATTCGGCAAGCCCGTTGTCTGCCACATTCACCCATTCGCATTCGCCGCCGATTAAATCGGCGGCACGCGCATGGACTTCCTTCCGATCCTCATCTTCAAGCAGCCGCCAAGCCTCTTTTTCAAAATATATGCTGTCAAAGGATGGCCGGCTGCTGTCCCGGCCGCTCAATAAAACGCGGCCGACGGCATGAACCACGCCGATATCTTTCGCCATCCAGCCCACCGTATCAAAGCTTTTGGCAAGCGGAATCATGCCTTCGGCAGATACCTCCCCGTGTGTCGGCCGAAATCCGAAAATGCCGCAGTATGACGATGGAATTCTGACGGAGCCGCCTGTGTCCGTTCCGAGGGCAAAATCGGTCAAGCCGGCGGCAACCGCAACCGCGGAGCCGCTCGATGAGCCGCCCGGAACTTTCCCTTCGGCGGCGGGATTGACAGGTGTTCCATAATGGGCGTTTTCCCCGTTCAGACTGTACATCAATTCATCTGTATGGGCAGCCCCCTTCAGCCCGGCTCCTTCCCGAAGCAGAAGATCGACCGCTGCGGCGTTTTTTGCCGATGGTCCGTGCGTCCTCAGCCAGTCCGGATTTCCAGCGGCGTTCTTATGCCCTTTTACATGAAACACATCCTTGACGGCAAACGTCTTGTTCTTCAAGCTCCCCTCGACGTTCTCCGGCTTCACATAAAGCTCTTTATCTATAAAAGCTCCCCAATGGTTCTCCAAAAAAATCCCCCCATGATATCAACGATAACCTGGGGGATACAGCAAAGAAAACGAACTTGTCATAAAATCTTCCTGTTTCGATATGCGGAAACCTCTTTAATTTGCCGGCAGTCTGTGCTTCTTTTCTTCAACAAACCGGTCGACGGCCGCCACCGCCCGCGCGACTCCGCCTGCATCCTGAAAGCTTTCCTTGATCTTGCGGATTCCTTTCAAATAGGCTTCATTTGCTGCTACTTCATTGACGGCTTTCTTTAAAGTTTCATCATTCACGTCTTCCTCAGACAATACAAAGCCTGCTCCAAGCTCTTTTAGACGCGCCGCGACGACGGGCTGGTCTTTGTCATGCGGAATGACGACGAGCGGCACTTCAAAGTGAATCGCTTCATTGACGCTGTTCATTCCGCCGTGAGTGATGAAAACGTCAGCATGCCGTAATACGTCTAACTGGGGAACATAAGCAGAAATAATAAAATGGTCGGGTGATGCTTTCAGCCTGCTTTGATCGGTCCTTTCTCCGGCGGCGATAACAACCTTCCCTTTAAAATCAGAAAATGCATCAATGCACATATTGAAAAACGCTTCTTTATCTGCAAGAACGGTCCCCATCGAAATATACAGAACACGCTCATCCTCGAGTTCTTCGAGCGGAAAGCCGCGCCTGGATCCTTTCCGCTCGGGAAAACTCGGGCCTACAAAGACGTATTCATCTCCGTACCGATCGCTGTCAGGCTGAAAATAGCGGCTCGTATACGCGATATTTAACTCGCCGTCATTTCTCATAAACTGTGCCGGGCTTTCCACGTTCACGCCGAACTCGTCCCGAATCTCTCTTATGAGCCTCTCAACTTCCGGGTTTCCCTCGGCAGCTTTGATCGGTCCGTGTTTTTTCATAAATTCCTCGGAAAACAAGAAGGAGGATGATGAAGAAATTCCGGGAATCCCCAAATAATCCCGGACCAGTTTTCCGGCTCCGAATGTATCGTAATAAACAAAATCAAACTCGATCTGTTCGGCCAGCTCCCTTACGGCTGACAGCGTATCTTTTGCAATCTCAATCATGATTTTCAGCACCGAATCCACGCCTTTCAGTTTTTGCATGACGTCGGGCTGAAGATGAACGCGGACGCCGAGCGCTTCAAGCCTTTCTTTAAATTTTTCGGTCGTAATGTAGTGGACATTGTCCCCTCTTTCTGCAAAAGCCTTCGCCATACCTAGCGTAGGATTGACATGGCCCTCAGCCGGAACATTGATCATCAAAATATTTGCCATCTTTTCTCACTCCTTTATTTAGAAAATTCTACAGGCCGAAAACGGAATATGTCCACTAACTAAAGTCTGAATTATTGGATGAAATTGGCAGGAAGCCGGTTTTATGTTTGTTCATCGCGGCAAACAGGGTAAAATAAAGACGTACAGCACTACATAGACAAATAAAAGATGAGAGGAGAATGAAGTTGGAGAGAATTCGCACGGGATTATTGGGCTACGGGCTGTCAGGTTCTGTTTTTCATGCGCCTTTATTATCGGTTTTGGACGAATTCGATATCAAAAAAGTGATGACTTCCCGAAAAGAGCAAGTCAACCGGGAGATTCCGGAAGCGGAAACGGTCAGCTCGATTGAAGACATCACGAGTGATCCGGAGATTGATCTGGCGATCGTCACAACGCCGAGCGGCCTTCATTATGAAGCGGCTAAAGAATGCCTTCTCGCCGGAAAGCACGTCGTCCTGGAAAAACCGATGACGGCTACAGCCAAAGAAGCAGAGGAGTTAATAAACATCGCCGAAGAAAAAGGCGTGCGCCTCAGCGTCTACCACAACAGACGATGGGATAACGACTTTTTGACGATCAAGCAGCTGATCGATGAAGGCCGCCTCGGAGAGGTCAATACATTCCATGCTTCTTACGACCGCTTCAGGCCGAATGTCAGACAACGCTGGCGGGAACAGAAAGGCCCGGGTTCCGGCGCGCTCTATGATCTTGGTTCACACCTGATCGATCAGGCCCTTCATTTATTTGGCATGCCCGAGGCCGTTACCGCTCAAGTGGCCGCCCAAAGAGAAGGCGCTGAAACAGACGATTATTTCCACGTCGTACTTCATTACGGGAAGCTGCAGGCGATTCTGCACTCCGGCTCGATCGTTCCGGCAAACGGCCCGCGCTACCAGATTCACGGTTCAAAAGGAAGCTTTATCAAATACGGCATCGATGGGCAGGAAGACGCGCTGCGGTCCGGACAAAAACCGGCCGGTGAATCTTGGGGAACGGACGTACCGGAGAATTACGGAGAATTAACCGTTGTCGAAGGCGAAGAAGTGAAAAAAGAAATCGTGGAAACGCTGCCTGGTTCTTATTTGACATACTACAAAGAACTTGCGGCAAGCATCAAGAACGGCGGCAAACTCCCGGTTACAGCAGAGGAAGGTCTCAACGTCATCCGCATCATCGAAGCGGCCCGAACGAGCAGCGAATTAAAAAAGACAGTATCGACCGATCAATAACGAAAAACCGCGGGTTTTCCCCGCGGTTTTTAAAATGTCTTACCCAATTCTTTTGCGTGGGCAATCGCATTTTTTTTGATTTCGTCCGCTTTATCAGGTTCCGCATTATGCCCTTCAACAAACAGGCCTTCAAACGACGGTACCCCGAAAAACTGCATGATAATGCTGATGTAGCGGTGTCCCATTTCTAATTCAGCGGCTTGTCCCTCTGAATAGTAGCCGCCCCGCGCCTGAATATGCAGCGCCTTTTTATCCGTCAGCAGCCCGATCGGACCTTGCTCCGTGTATTTAAACGTCTTTCCTGCAACGGCGACTGCATCGAAGTATGCCTTCATTACAGGAGGAAAAGAGAAATTCCACATCGGTGTGACGAACACATATTTGTCAGCTTCAACAAATTGCTCGCTCAGCTCATTCAAACGGCCGACCTTTGCTTTTTCGTGTTCGGAAAGCTGTTCAAAGCCCGATCCTGATTGAAGTTTTCCCCAGCCGCTGAACACGTCGGCATCGATATGCGGAATGTTTTCCCGGTAAAGGTCAAGGTGAATTACTTCATCGTCCGGATGTGCTTCCTTATACGAATCGATAAATGCTTTTCCCGCAGCCATGCTGTACGATGCTCTTTCATCATGAGGGTGTGCGGTAATATAAAGGATTTTCGCCATTTCTGCCTACCTGCCTTTTTTAAATTGTTGTTTGTAGTATGAGACATTCAAATGGCAAATATTCAGCAACATATAGCTTTCCTTCAGACGGGAATTTCATTTCGCGAAAAAAAACAGGAACGCCCTGATCCTTTCAAGGCGTTCCCATTTCAAACCAAAGCCGGCTCCATTTAAAGGAGCAATGCCGATCGGAGATGCCGCGGGCATCTTCGATTTTTTATATGATATTCTGTATTCACTGCTTTTATGACTTTGCTGCATGTTCCTCTTCATTCAGCTTTTCTAGTCTTTCTCGCACTTCTTCCTCTGTCAGGCCGTGTTCTTTCACGTACAAATTGTGCGGGTGAATCCGGCATTCATGCGTACAGCCCCGCAAATAGCGGTGTTCGTTTTCTTCTGAACACAAGATTTGCTTGTTGCATTCCGGATTGGCGCAGTTGACGTAGCGTTCGCACGGTTCGCCCGTGAAATAATCCTTGCCGACGATGACGTGCTCTTTTCGGTTGACGGGAACGCTGATTCTTTCATCAAAGACATAGCATTTTCCGTCCCACAGCTCGCCTTGAACCTCCGGATCTTTCCCGTAGGTGACGATCCCTCCGTGAAGCTGGGAAACGTCTTCAAATCCTTCTTTTTTCAGCCAGCCTGAAAACTTCTCACAGCGGATTCCGCCCGTGCAGTAAGTCAAAATTTTCTTTCCTTCGAGCTTTTCCTTGTTTTCTCTGATCCATTCAGGCAATTCGCGGAACGCTTTGATGTCGGGTCTGATCGCTCCCCGGAAATGACCAAGGTCATACTCATAATCATTTCGGGCATCGACGACGATCGTATCCTCCTGCTGCAGCGCTTCATAAAATTCTTTTGGCTCAAGGTATTTCCCTGTTAGCTCATTCGGGTCTACGTCGTCTTCAAGGCGGAGCGTCACCAATTCAGGGCGGTGGCGGACATGCATTTTTTTGAACGCATGCTGATCCGCTTCATCGATTTTGAAGACCATATCTTCAAAGCGGGGGTCTTTTTTCATTTCATTCATGTATGTCTCCGTCTGTTCGACCGTTCCCGACACGGTGCCGTTAATCCCTTCCTCTGCGACGAGAATCCGCCCTTTCAGCCCCAGCTCTTTGCAGAATGTAAGATGATCCTGCGCAAATTGCTCAGGATTGTCGATGTGAACATATTTATAGTACAACAATACCCGGTATTGATTTTCCATGTTTCCTACCACCTTATCTATCGCATTCATTATATATTATGGAATTATAATCCATTTACTTTGTAAATCCACAGTCATATTAAAACAAATAATAGTAATAATTTCAATACAGCTGCTTTGACACTTCCACGAATCAAATGCTACAAATTCTATCACTAATTGTGATTTAACGCAAGCATCATGACTTCAGTCAAAGCTTGTTTACCAGGTCGGCGACAAATTCCCAAAACCCGGGGACATCCTGACAAAGTAGCATGTCCGCTTTTTCATAAATTTTAATTTTCAGCTCCTGCTCAAGGTCTTCCCTTTCTTGAAAAGATGTGTTTTTTAATTTGTTCCTGATCATCGGCATGAAGGTTTCGAGCCATTCTTCAAAATCCCGGTCATTAGAGAGATTCATCTTTATCATCCCCTTCCCCTTTAGAATTCAGACATTTTCTCATTTTTTCAATGCCTCTTTTATGAATTTTAGAGATATTTTGCCTCGATTCTCCCAAAGAGCGGGCGATCTCTTGCATAGAAGCGCCGTGAATATAGATATGCGCAAACACCTGCTTTTGCTTATCTGTCAGCTGCATAAACGCCTCATAAAGCAGCGGGTCCTGGATATGCTCGGCCAAATCTTCCTCCCGGTTTAACACATCATCGAAGACATCTCCTTGAGGCGGTTCGGCCGCATGATCGCAGTCGTCCATGATCAGCGGAAACCGCTGCTGGTTCTTCCGGACTCGTTTATCAAAATCGATTGAGAATATCCTGATCATAGAATTGATGTACTTGATGATCCGAATATCCTTATAAAATTTTTTGAACTCAAGATCAAGGTATTCAGCCTCTTCAGAATCCGGATGCTCCATGACATGGTGAAAAAGCCGCTCACACCTCGGGTTGCTCAAGAAATGTTTGATAAGCGGATGTCCCCTGATTTCCTTCATTTTGGAACGCAGTAAAGCTAAATTCTTCATAAAACACCGCCTCCTATTTAGTTAAATGAAAGAAATGCAAGAAAAGTAAACTTATCTTTTCCATAAATATGCAAACCTAAGTTCTTTTCTTGCAAAAATCGTTCCTCGCTGACATTTTTCGATCTTTCGTCACTTATAGAAATAGGAGGTGTTTCATATGGACAATACATTGATCGAATACGTCGGAAATGTCGGCTTCCCTGCCGTATTGGCGATCTACCTTTTAACCCGCTTCGAAAAGAAAATTGATGAATTGATCGAATTGATTAAAGAAAAAAATGCACACACCGATTGACATCCAGGCCGCTTCTTTCACTTAACATGACGGAAGGGGAAAACGAAAGGTCTTTTTAGTCTCCCTTCAAAATTCAAAAAAGGAGATGTTCACAATGGAAAAAAACAAACAGATTCCAGAACCGATCAGAGGAGAAAAAGGGGCGACAACCAAAATTCCGCACAACATCGAACGCGACCGGCAAAATCCGGACATGCTCGTTCCGCCTGAAACCGATCACGGTACCGTTCCAAACATGAAGTTCTCATTTTCCGATGTCCACAACCGTCTTGAAACAGGGGGCTATGCGAGGGAAGTAACCGTCCGTGAACTGCCAGTTTCAGACAATATCGCTTCCGTCAACATGAGGCTGAAACCCGGCGCGATCAGAGAGCTGCACTGGCATAAAGAAGCGGAATGGGCATATATGCTGTACGGCTCCGCACGCATTACCTCAGTTGATCAAGACGGGAAAAATTTTATCGAAGATGTCAAGGAAGGCGATTTATGGTATTTTCCGTCCGGGCTTCCTCATTCTATACAAGCTCTTGATGAAGGCTGCGAATTTCTGCTCGTCTTCGATGACGGCTCTTTCTCGGAAAACAGCACCTTCCAGGTGACGGATTGGCTGGCCCATACACCTGACGACGTCATAGCCGCCAACTTCGGAATTTCAGAGGAGATCGTCGCAGCGCTTCCAGATGAGGAAAAATACATTTTCCAAAAAGCGATCCCAGGTTCTCTCGAAAATGACAAGGTTGACAGTCCGAACGGAACGGTGCCTGAATCGTTCAGCTACCGGCTGCTTGAGCAGGAACCGATCGCATCGAGCGGAGGAAAGGTGTGGATCGCCGATTCGACGAACTTTAAAGCATCGAAAACGATTGCCGCAGCCTTGGTCGAAGTCGAGCCGGGCGGAATGAGGGAGCTGCACTGGCACCCAAATACAGATGAATGGCAATATTACATTTCAGGCGAAGCGAAAATGACCGTGTTTGCCTCCGACGGACATGCAAGAACATTTAATTACCGGGCGGGCGATGTCGGCTATGTACCGTTTGCCATGGGGCACTATGTTCAAAATACCGGGGACAAACCGCTTCGCTTCCTCGAAATTTTCAAAGACGACCATTACGCAGACATATCCTTGAATCAATGGCTCGCGCTTCTTCCTGAAACGCTCGTCCGCGACCACCTGGATGAGGGCGCAGACTTGATGAAAACGCTTTGCAAACAAAAACATCCAGTCGTTAAACATTGTAAATAAAAAGATGCCAGGGCTTGCTTTCCGCAAGCCCTCCGGCTGTTTACATACCATAAAAGGAGCTGTGATCTCATGTTCAAAAAAATAGCCGTCTGCTGCATCTCAGCGGCTTGTATTTTTGCAGGGCACTTTATAGGAATTTCTGTTTTGTTTCAGCTATTGGGCGCTTTTTTTCAATCATTCGGCTCCGTGTTCATTTTTACTTTCGCATATATCGCGCTGACACTTATGATCGAACCTGTCGAAAAGATCATGATCCTCACGATCAGAAGGCTTCGGCTCCGTCAATGGGCAGCCGTTCTAGCAAGCGACATCACCGCTGTCCTTTTTTTATGGACTGCCGTATTTACAGCTGATGAATTTTTGGATGACATATATCTGTCGACATCTGCTGAAATCGTGATGGCCGTATCATTTTTCATCGTCGACAAAATGCTCTATCCCCGCCTTGTGTATAAACCATAGCCCAACTGCGGATGAGAGCGCGGCATTACGGCTTCCTTATAGCACATTATAAAGTTTTTCCGAAGCGCCCCCTTCTGCACTGCTCAAAAGTGTGAAAAACGTTGCCATTTGCATGCATGTTATAAGCTAAAGGTGCATGATCAAAAAAGGAGGGTTTGCAATATGGAGGAAATCGGTGAACAGATGCAGCGCTTCGTCAGCAACAATTGGAAAAAAGCGCTGCATGACCATTATGAAGAATTAATGAAAACTTTTCCCGAGTTGGAGGACCTACGGCCTTTACCTTGACAAGCTGATGCCTCCAGTATTTGAAAGCCTTGAGGCATGCGGCTTCAAAACGACGCACGACACTAAAAAAAGCGATTTTCTGATCGGAAAATCGCTCAATTTCAGACATTCCATCGAAAAATGGGGTACGGAAGATCAACGTTCAAGGGTCTTTTGGATCGTCGTCAGCGATCGGCAAAACAACCTGACCGGCACCCTGCTCTTCGACTTCTTCCATTCCCATGCAGGCTTCAACGTGCCGAAGGCTCCGAAAATTTCTGCCATAAGAGAAACAGAAAGGGGCAACATTGTGGAGGCTGTTAAGCGGATGAAGGATGCATAACGTTTAGGATATATCGCCTTTATTTATAAATATTGTTAAGTAAATAGCATAGTGCTTATTCAAAAGAGATAAACATTAATTTTGGTAAAAATAAAAGAGACATTCAGTAGGAAAAAAGAATATCACATATGATAAAAGATGAATTAATGAACTGAATATTAAACATTCTTCCGCTATTTTTGGAATGAATATTCAGGTACATTTCATCATGCCATTTGCATTTCAATTGCTACTTTATACTTTTTTTACTTTTATTTTTTTACGATATAATTATAAAAACCGTGTCGATGATTTATAAACAAAGAAAGGAGATAAATATGAAAAACACATCTTATCAATCAACCAGCAAACGAAATTACACTGGCTTGATTATCACTGTCACTATTACTGCAAATATCATTATATTATTACTGTTTTTTTCGCCACTTGGTTATCATGGGAAAATAAGTTTTGACCTCTCTATATTCCCTCGGTTAAACGCAATACTTAATAGCTTTACTTTTATTTTTTTACTTGCTGCTTATTTTGCAATTAAAAAGAAAAACATAAAAATACATAAGGGATTTATTTTTGCTGCTTTCACAACAACTATACTTTTTCTTATTTCTTATCTTACTTATCATTATTTATCTGGTGAGACAACTCATTATGGGGGGCATGGCCTTTCAAAATACTTTTATTATTTTATACTCATTTCTCATAGTATTCTTGCAGGTATTGTGATTGGACTTGCTCTATTTTCATTATTATGGGGATTAACGAAGCAAATTGATAAGCATCGAAAAATTGTTCGATGGACAATGCCAATTTGGCTCTATGTCAGCTTTACAGGTGTGTTAGTTTATTTATTAATTTCACCCTACTATAATTAGATCTAACTTCAAATAGAATTATTATCAAAAAAGGGCTACTTGGATTAAATAAAAATCACCTTAAAAATAATTTAGCCCCCTCTCGTTTGAGAAGGGACCTGAATTTTCTAACCGAATAATTGCTCACACATGTTCTTTGCACCAGCCCAGCTTACTCCAGTAGTTACAAGCCCACATAGTGCCGAACATGCTATCGCTCCCCAACCGCCTGTAACACCTGTGCATGCTATAACACAGGCTGCTTTTGTTCCAGTACCTAAGACAGCGTTGACAATTTTTCGGCATAGGCTTGAAGAGTTTTGTGTTTGAAAGCTATTTTCATTTTTGGGAGAAACAAATTTTTCATCAATTTTGTTTCCGTCTTTGTCCAATTTAACAATATACTTCGCTCCGACATTTAAGTTAATTATTTCGACTTTAAAGTTATTGTTGTCTAGTTTCTCAATTTTATGCTCTAAAGCTAGATATTTATTGTTGTTTATATTTACATAATATTGGTTGAAATGCATTTGCTTTTTATCTTTGTCTACATTATCCGATATGATCACAATTTTCTCTTCTTGATCTTTAACAACAGTTGAATTTTCCGTATTCAAGGAAGATGTTTTAATTCCATTTTTCTTTAAAATGTCTACTGCTTGTTTTAGGTCTGATGAAGAAGGTGAAGGTAATGTCGTAGAACTTTCACAAGTTTTACACTTTTCGTCTGCTTGGACAGTTGACTGCTGACCAACCACTAGTGTTATCATAGAAAATGTCATCAATAAGGCTAGAAATTTCTTCATAATATACCCCCTGTTTTTGTATTTGTTGATATATTTATACATTACAATCTAGGGATATTTTGTTAAAGGGTATAATTTACTAATACGAAAGGGGAATTTGGTAATGAAAAATACGAATGTGAAATTGGTTGGCATGGTATTTGCAGTAACTTTAGTGAGTCAGATTATGTTTTCCCTTTTGAACAGAACATTCAATTTTTTCACAGGTGATTTCTTTTTAAACTTTTTAATTTCTTTTGTAGTTATACTGGTAATATTATTTATCTTAAGAAAAATTATAAAATGGGAAGATTAACGTTCTCAAATAAAATAAAAAAGTGTTTCTCCCACTAAGGTTTCATGCCGTACTTCTATACAATTGGGGAGAAATGAAGTTAACTTTTTCTACATAACATTAAAAACTTCACAAGCCTCCGATTAAAGCAATGCTTTAAAGCTTGACTAATTGGTTTTAATACCTGAAAATTTTATGACATAAAAAAACCGCTGTTTACAATCAGCGGTTTTTTCATAATCTCGTTTCGTCGGTCAAAAAGAGTGCCTTAACCCTTCCTGGATCACCGAGTTCATCACTATGTATGGAGACGGTGGGAGTCGAACCCACGTCCAGAAACGTCGATACTTCAGCGTCTACGAGCGTAGCCCTGCATATTTAGATTCGCTCATCGTCGTGCCTGCGGGCGGGCCTTCGGAGAGCTAGTCTGATGAATCTCTTCCTGCGCCCTCAGACGGAGGCGCAAGCGTAGCCTACTCGGTTATGGGCTCTGTACCGGCACATAGGCGATGCGGGCAAGAGCTCGCTGCGCTAATTAGGCAGCTAAAGCTAAGTTCTGGTTATTAGATTTGCCAGTTATATTTAGGTGCGTTTTTACGAGATCGCCTCTCGGCTCGCAGCTCAAGCTCGATCCGTCCCTGTCGAATCCGTAACGTCCCCTTGTAAACAAGGTATACGGAAAAACTGGCTGCATCATTATTATAACAAGATCACGGCGAGATTGAAATGGTAATCTCTGTGATCACGTTCAAATATGATAACATACATCCAGGCTTTACATCAACCCTTTTTGCCTGTCGCGAAAAGCCCTTTCGATTTCGCGCTTCGCGTCTTTCCGCTTCAGGTCTTCCCGCTTGTCGAATTTCTTTTTCCCTTTTCCAAGACCGAGCAGCACTTTGGCAAAGCCGTTTTTTAAATACAATTTGAGCGGCACGAGCGAATACCCCTGCTCTTTCGTTAAGCCGATGAGCTTGTTGATCTGCTTGCGGTGCATCAAAAGCTTCCTCGTCCGCAGCGGATCGTGGTTGTAGCGGTTTCCCTGCTCGTACGGGCTGATGTGCATATTATGCAGGAACACTTCTCCCCTCTCGATTTTGGCGAAAGAGTCCTTTAAGTTCACCCGGCCGGCGCGGATCGATTTGATCTCGGTTCCTTGCAGAACGATGCCTGTTTCGTATGTTTCCTCTATAAAATAATCGTGATTTGCTTTTTTATTTTGGGAAACGACTTTCCCTTCTCCCTTTGGCATACGGCAACCTCCTCCCGCTTGCTTCTTTCCTTCCTGAAAAGGTAGCGAATACGTATTATTCTACCAAATCGGCGTCTGTCTTACAATTCGCCGCCTTTTCCGAAGTGTGCCGCTATTTTTTCTTTTTCTTTCTTTTTTGCTTCGGCGCGTTTTGAAACCCGCGTTTTTTCTTCACTTTTTTCTTTTTCGGCCGGGTGAACCAGTCGCCTTTTTCTTCGGAAGCCGGTTTTTTCTTGACGTCTGACTTCTTCTTGGCATCCGGTTTCTTCCGGCGGCGCGTCCCTTTCATGCCGACGATTTCGAAATCGATGTTTCGCTCTTCTTTATTGACATCAACGACGCGCACCGTGATTTCGTCGCCGATCCGGTAGACGTTGCCCGTTCTTTCGCCGATCATGGCAAAGTGCTGTTCGTCAAAACGGTAAAAATCGTCGGTCATAAAGCTGACATGCACCAGCCCTTCGATTGTGTTCGGAAGTTCGACGAACATCCCGAAGTTTGTGACCGAGCTGATGACGCCGTCAAATTCTTCGCCGATCTTATCCATCATATATTCGGCTTTTTTCAGATCGTCCGTTTCCCGCTCTGCATCGACCGCATTGCGCTCCATATTGGAGGTATGCTCCGCGATGTCAGGTAAAAGATGAGCCCACTTCTCCCGTGTCGCCTCATCCGTTTTCCCCTGAATTAAATACGTCCTGATCAGCCTGTGAACGATTAAATCGGGATAGCGGCGGATCGGTGATGTAAAATGCGTGTAAAACTCCGTCGACAGCCCGAAATGCCCGAGGCTTTGCGGGTCGTATTTGGCCTGCTTCATCGATCTGAGCATCACCGTTGAGATGACGGCTTCCTCAGGCGTGTCCCTGACATCATCCAATACCTTTTGCAGTGCTTTCGGGTGGATGTTCCCCGCTGTTCCTTTAACGACATAGCCGAACGTCGTGACAAACTCGAGAAACCTTTGCAGCTTTTCCTGATCCGGATCTTCGTGAATCCTGTAAATAAACGGAACGTTCATCCAGTGAAAATGCTCAGCGACTGTTTCATTGGCGACAAGCATGAACTCCTCGATCAGCTTTTCTGCCGTTGACCGCTCCCGCAGCACAACGTCTTTCGCTTTTCCTTCTTCATCGACGAGCACTTTTGCTTCCTTAAAGTCAAAATCGACCGCTCCGCGCGCCATCCGCTTCTCGCGCAAAACGGCGGCAAGCTCTTCCATATCTTTGAACATCGGCACAAGCGCTTCATACTTCTGCTTCAGTTCTTCATCATCATCGACCAGAATTTTGTTGACGTCTGAATACGTCATCCGCTCGGTCGTTTTGATGACGCTTTGGAAAATTTCATGCTCGACAACCTGGCCCTGCTTGTTAATCAGCATCTCACAGGACATCGTCAGCCTGTCTACTTTCGGGTTTAATGAACAGATCCCGTTTGACAGCCTGTGCGGGATCATCGGGATCACACGGTCGACGAGGTAGACGCTTGTTCCCCGTTCATACGCCTCTTTGTCGATCGGCGAGCCTTCTGTGACATAGTGGCTGACATCGGCAATATGGACGCCGAGCTTATAGTGGCCGTTCTTCAGCTTTGTGACGGTGACCGCATCGTCCAAATCTTTCGCATCTGCTCCGTCGATCGTCACGATCGTTTGATCGCGCAAATCCCGTCTTCCTTTAAGGTCGTTCTCATCGATCGTTTCCGGCGTTTCGTTTGCCTGCTCCATCGCCTCCGGGGGAAATTCTCCCGGCAGCCCGTGCTTATGAATGACGGAGAGAATGTCAATTCCCGGATCATTTTTATGGCCGAGAATTTCAACGACTTCTCCTTCTGCGCTCATCCGGCCTTCAGGATAGCTTGTCAGGCGGACGACGACTTTGTGCCCCTCGACTGCGCCGTTTTTGGCGTGTTTCGGGATGAAGATGTCATTCGTAATTTTTTTGTCATCCGGAATGACGAAGCCGAAGCTTTTCGTCTCAGTATAAGTTCCGACAACCGTCTCGATATTTCGTTCAACGATACGGATCACGGTTCCTTCTTTTTTTGTTCCGCCGGTCTGTGTGCTGAGACGGACGAGGACGGTATCGCCGTTCATTGCCGTCCCCAGCTCGGACGGCGGAATGAAGACATCGTCAAGGGAAGAATCCTCGGGCAGGAGGAACGCGAAGCCCTTTGCGTGCGCTGAAATCTTCCCTTTAATTAAATTCATTTTTTCCGGCAGCCCGTATCTGTTGCTTCTCGTCCTGACAATAAGCCCTTGTTCCTCTAAAGTAACTAGGGCTTTGACAAGCTCTTTATACTCATCTGCATCCGTAATTTCAAGCATCTCCTCCAGTTCCTGTACTGTCAGAGGTTTATACGCTTCTTCCTTCATAAAGGCGAGAAGCTTATCCATAAATTCTTCTTTTTCCACTAACCAGACCTCCTTATGTCTGCCAATCCAGCGTTTCTAAAAACCTGTACACATCCTCGTGCAACGTGTCCCGCTCTTTATCCAAAGTGATGGCATGTCCTGATTCTTCATACCACTTGATTTGCTTATCATCCGTCTCGACTTCATTGTAGATAATGTTCGCGCTGTCCGTATTAATCATATGATCATGGCGGGCCTGCACCACAAATGTCGGCGAATAAATCATGTCGACATGATGTCTGACATCTGCGATCAGCTCCTGTAATGCTTTTAATGTGTTCATCGGCGTTTTTTTGAATTCTTCCATTTCCGCGTCAATTTGTTCAGCGGATTTTCCTTCGAACTTCTTATAATTCCGGGCATAATCAAGGACGCCTTGATACATCGTTTCTTCGCTTTTGATGTACATCGGCGCGCACATTGGGACAATTCCCTTCACGGGTACAGTGTAACCCAATTTCAGCGAAAAAACCCCTCCGAGAGACAGTCCGCAAGCCGCAATTTGTTCATATCCTTCCGATTTTAAATAGTCATAGCCCTCCATGACGTCTTTCCACCAATCTTCCGGACCTGTATGTACAAGCTCTTCCGGCGGCACCCCGTGTCCTTTATATTGCGGGGCGTGGCACGTATAGCCCCTTTCATTCAAATACCTTCCGAGCATGCGCACATCGGCCGTGTTTCCGGTAAATCCGTGCAAAAGAAGGACGGCTTTTTTTCCGCCTTTAAATGTAAAAGGTTGTGGTTTGACGATTTTCATGATTTACAGTCTCTCCTTTTCATATCTATTCTTCCACGTTTGAAATGGAAACAAACTTTCATCCGTTAAATAAGAAAAAAGGTCTGACTTCAACATCAGACCTCATGCTTCATTGCCTTATACAAAGTAAGCAAGCGCAATCGTTAGGAAAAAGAAAAGCACGACCAATACGACCGTAATGCGGTGAAGAATCAAATCGAGCCCTCTTGCTTTCTGCTTTCCGAAAAGCTGCTCAGCTCCCCCGGAAATTGCACCAGACAGCCCGGCGCTTTTGCTGGATTGCAGCAAAACGACAATGATTAGTACGATGCTGACAATCACTAATAAGACGGTTAAAAATGTGGCCATTCCCTACACCTCCAGACAAACTGGCTGACAATATTTTTATTTTACATGAAAACGAAGTGCATGTCACGAGCTGTCCGTGCGTCTTTTTTATTTTTTGCGGCTCCGTTGTGCCCTAAACCAAAAAGAAGCGGAAAGATCGCCGCTTCATGATATGTAACATTATTTCTTTTTCGACAGCGCCTCCATCATATCTTTCAGAAGCAGCTCTGCACCGCGCGGGCTGAGCACGATTTTGCCGCCGGCGTACGCTCTGTTCTGCGTTGTGATTTCTCCAGTCATCAGACATGCCATGTTGGCAGCGTACTTCGTGAGAATGATGCTGTCTCCGTCGCTGTATATTTCAAGCGGGTCCTTTTCCTTGATATTCAGCACCTTGCGCATTTCAACCGGGAGGACCACCCTTCCCAGCTCGTCGATTCTCCTTACGATTCCGGTATTTTTCACTTTGTGAAATGCCTCCTTTTCTCCTTTTTTATTGACTTTTGTCAACATCCTGATAATAAAAGAGATCTTCGAATTTCTTGTTGAAGTAATGAATCATTTTGCCGATGACAAGCTGGCCAGGCCTCCTTTCTCCATTTAACACTCTGCTCAGTGTTGCCGGGGATACGCCGATTTCGATGGCAAGCTGATTTAAGGAAAGATTATGTTCGATCATATACTGAAGGACAAAATCTCTTTTGATATGGATCTTCTTTACCACTTTACCTCCCCCTCATGCGAATATATATTTCTTTTTATCTACATCCACCATATACACTTTGTTAACTTTTGTCAATACTTTTATCATCCAGATGTTTCCTATAGTCAATATTCATACTAAAATATTTGATAATAAGAGATTGCGAGGTTTTATCCATGACAAACTTTGGAAGCCATTTAAGACAATTAAGAGAACGAAAAAAACTAACCGTCAATCAGCTTGCCATGTATTCCGGCGTCAGCTCCGCCGGCATTTCGAGAATCGAAAACGGGAAGCGCGGTGTCCCCAAACCGGCGACGATCAGGAAGCTTGCAGACGCTCTGAAGATTCCGTATGAGGAATTGATGGCATCAGCCGGCTATATCAGCGCCTCAACGGTGCAGGAATCAAGGAGCAGCTATGATACCATCCATGATGTCGTCTCAAGGCACGGCTTGGAGAATCTGTCTCTGTTCGACAGCGAAAAATGGAAGCTCCTTTCGAAAAAAGACATTGAAAACCTTGACAAATATTTTGACTTTCTCGTTCAGGAAGCAAAAAGCCGGGACGGCAAATCCTGATCCTCTGCCATCGTTCCTCTTTTTAGCCCGTACACATTTCTTGCTGCTATTTTATCCCTTATGTTAACTTTTGTCAATATTTTTCCTGTTAAACTGTTTCCTTTAGTCAACATTTACTTTAAAATGTACATATCATAAGATTGAGAGGTTATGGCGATGACGACGTTTGGAGAGCAGCTTAAAAAACTGCGGGAACAAAGGAAATTATCGGTTAATCAGCTGGCGATGTATGCCGGTGTGAGCGCTGCCGCGATCTCCAGAATCGAAAACGGGCACCGCGGAGTCCCGAAACCCGCGACGATCAAAAAATTGGCAGAAGCCTTAAAGATTCCTTATGAACAGCTGATGGACATCGCAGGCTACATGAGCGCGGGCGAAATCCGAGAAAAGCCGCCGGGCTACCGCACCATTTGCGATATCGCAGATGAACTGGATGCAGAGGATTTGTGGCTGTTTGACGCGGAAAAGTGGGACTGCCTTTCCCGCGAGGATATTTTACATCTTGAGCAGTATTTTCACTTTCTTGTCGCTGAAGCCAAGAAACGAAAACAGTAAAAAGCCGAATTTCCTTTTTAAAAGAAATTTCGGCTTTTTACTGTGGTTATGCGGTTCCAGGGCCTGGCGAACGTCCTTTGCTGCTTTTCACCGGGCTTAACACGCGCTCAACCCAGCCCATCAAAAGATCGGCGATCACGGCCATCAGCGCGGTCGGGATCGCACCCGCGAGAATGATCGCCGTTCCGTTCGTGGCGTTCGATCCTCTGACGATGATATCGCCGAGTCCGCCGGCGCCGACAAACGTTCCGATGGCGGTGATGCCGATCGCGATCACCAAAGCGGTTCTAAGGCCGGCCATGATCACGGACATCGCCAGGGGAAGTTCAACCATCCGCAGTACTTGCAGCTTCGTCATGCCCATCGCTTTGCCCGATTCGAGATAGGCGTGCTCGATGCTGACGATTCCCGTATAGGTGTTTCTGATGATCGGCAGAAGCGAATACAGAAATAAAGAAAGGATAACCGTATTTGCCCCCAGCCCCATGACGAGCATGAGCACGGCAAGCATCGCCAGCGCCGGTATCGTCTGAATCACGTTTGTAATGGCAAAAACCCAGCCGCTGATTTTTCGGTACCTCGCGATCAAAATGCCTGCCGGGATGCCGACGATCGCGGCGAACAGCACGCCGTACGCCGACATTAAAAAGTGGCGGAAAAATTCCTGAAGAACATAGCCTCCGTTTTTCGCGTAGTATGTCCAAAGCTGTTGAAGGACTTCCATCTGCTGCATCACCATCCTTTTTACTGAAAATAGTTGTGTTTCTTTAAAAATTCTTCGGCGACGACAGACGGCTCTTTCAATTTTCCGTCGACCTCGTAATTGAGCTCCTGCATCGTCTCAGTGTCGATTGTTCCGATCAATTTACCGATGACGCCTTCAAGTTCGGGATGCTCCTTCAGCACTTTCTCCGGAACGACGGGCGAGCAGTCGTACGGCGGGAAAAAGCGCTTGTCATCCTTCAATATTTTCAGATCATAGGCTTTGATCCTGCCGTCCGTTGAATAAGCGAGGACGATATCCATCTTGCCGTTTTTGACGGCGTCATAGACAAGCCCGATCTGCATCGGAAACGTTGAACCGAACCCGAAGCGGTACGTTTTTTTAAACCCTTCATAACCGTCGCCTTTTCGTTTCAGCCAGGCATTGTCAACGCCGAGCTTGAGCGTGTCCGCGTCTTTTTTTAAATCAGAAATCGTTTCATAGTGTTCTTTGGCCAGTTTCTTCGTGATCGTAAACGCGTACGTATTATCAAATCCGTAGGAATCAAACCATTTATAATTAAATTTCTTTTTAAAATCCTTCTGGACGATTTTGAGCGCTTTTTCCGGGTCCTTTTCCGCTTTTCTGCCGAGCGTGCTCGTCAGGTCTGTTCCGGAATAGCGCGTTGCGGAAATATCGATATCCCCGCTGAGCATCGCCTGGTGCTGCACATAGTTTGAACCGAGATTTTTCACCAGCACCGTATTTAAATCCGTATCATGCTCGATGAGCTGGGAGAGCATATTGGCGAGAATCTCGGATTCCGTCATGCTTTGAGCGCCGATTTTAATCGTTTTGTCAGACGCCCCGCCCAGTCCCGGGAGCGCACAGCCGCTCGCAAAAAGCGAGAACACCAGCATAACGGCACAGATCAGCCTCAATGTTTTCTTCTGCATATAAGCCAACTCCTTACGATACTTCCTTCATCCCTTTTAATCCTTCAGGCGTGACTTTGCTTTCGGTTTTCTGAAGGATATAATCGATCAGCACGGCCAATATGATAACGGGAACCGCTCCGGCGATAATATATTCAGGCTGGTACAGGTTGAGCCCGATAAAAATGTAGTCGCCGAGGCCCCCGCCGCCGATAAACGAGGCGAGCGTCGCCCATCCGATCAAGTAGACGGTCGATGTCCTGATTCCCGCCATGATTACCGGAACCGACAAGGGCAGTTCGACGAGGCGGATCTGTTCCCATGCAGTCATACCGATTCCCTTTCCAGACTCCAACAAATTTCGATTGACCCCTTTTACACCGGTATACGTATTTCTTAGAATCGGTAGGACTGAATAGAAAAATAATGCGACGATCGCCGGAACCTTCCCCACGCCGAGCAGCGGAATAAAAAACGCTAAGATCGCCAAACTCGGCAATGTCTGCACGATATTGACGGCGCCGATTACGACCTCCGCTCCCTTTTTCATCCTCGTCAAAAGCACGCCGAGCGGAACAGCCGCAACAATGCCGAAGAGCACCGCCAAGATGGAAATGTATAAATGCTCCCATGTTTTATAAAGCA
>NZ_JBALMR010000038.1:0-22877 GCF_036963165.1 Bacillus sp. JJ675
ATAAATGACTAAAAAACCCAAAAAATCTTAGATTCTTACTTATTATAATAAACAAACAATTACTGACTGGATAGTATTCAAATAAAAATGATTAATTCTCCCTATTAAAATATTCTCAAAAGAAGCCGACCATGCTTTGAATATTCAAAAAACAGAGGGGGTGATAAGGGGCGGAAACATCGAAAGAAGGGCCCGTGAACCCAGGTGCAGCATGGCATTCAGAAGACTAAGCCTGCCGGGAGGCATAAAGGGCTTTTTGCTTATCGCAAGGAGCGGCTGAAAGGCGGATAATCCAAAAATACTACCAATTCCCTTGTCAAAGTGGAAAAAAAGAACATTGTTTTCAAATGCAGATAAAAAAGTATAGCTTTTAGATGAAAACGACATTTTTTCTTCATGAAAATCTGCTTTAAAGAATAAAAAACCGAACCTTTGGGAATGAGGAGAGGACTTTCTCTTTCATGAAAATATTTTGACAATGCAGGCTGAAAAAGCTGGAAAATGGTAAAATGAAATGGCTTGATTCACTTGGAATGCCGCAGGCTGACCCGCGGCATCGTGAACTTCGGGTCAATCGAGAGCATATCGCAATGTAAATCATTTTGATGCCTGTTTGGCGTCTGTGAAAGGGGAAGAAATGGATTGGCAGTTTTAGTATGCGGAGGAGCAGGCTACATCGGCAGCCACGCGGTGGCGGAGCTGTTAAGCCGGGGTGAAGAAGTCGTCATTATTGATAATCTGCAGACGGGGCATGAGGAAGCTGCTCTCCCGGGAGCGTCTTTTTATAAAGGAGATTTGCGGGATGAAACATTTCTGAAGAATGTATTTCAGGAACATCCAATTGAAGCTGTGATGCATTTCGCCGCGGATTCTCTGGTGGGGGAAAGTGTAAGCGAACCTTTAAAATATTACGATAACAATGTGTATGGAGCAGTTTACTTATTGAAGGTAATGAAGGAGTTTGGCGTTCAACAGATCGTGTTTTCGTCAACTGCCGCGGTATACGGGGAGCCTGACCGGGTTCCGATCGTAGAAACAGATCCGGCAAATCCGACAAATCCGTACGGAGAGACAAAGCTTGCGATTGAAAAAATGCTGAAGTGGGCAGAAAAAGCACATGGGATCCGCCATGTTGTCCTGCGGTATTTCAATGTTGCCGGGGCTCATGTAAAAGGCCTGATCGGTGAAGACCATCAGCCTGAAACGCATCTGATTCCGATCATTCTCCAAGTTGCGCTCGGAAAACGGGACAAGATCATGATATTCGGCGACGACTATCCGACCCCTGACGGTACATGCATCAGAGACTACATCCATGTCATGGATTTGGTTGATGCGCATATTCTTGCCGTAGAAAGGCTCCGGAACGGGGGAGAAAGCGCCGTTTATAATCTTGGAAACGGGACAGGCTTTTCCGTTAAGGAAGTCGTTGAAACCGCCCGCCAAGTGACAGGGCATGAGATTCCGGCAGAGATCGCGGAACGGCGTGCCGGAGATCCGGCCCAACTCATCGCCTCCTCTGAAAAAGCCGTGAAGGAGCTGGGCTGGCAGCCGCAGCACGCCGACCTGGAAACCATCATTGAAAGCGCATGGAACTGGTTTAAAGCCCATCCATCAGGCTACAAAAAGCAATAAGAAGGAAAAAAGAGCTTTTCTTTAATTGAGGAAAAGCTCTTTTTTTGTGGACGTTCTATTAGCTGCCAGAAGTTTAAACCCACCTAAAATGGGGAAATATAAAAAGCAGTTGAAAAGTAAGTTAACCAAGAAAAAAATTAACAATGTTAAATTAATTATTGACCAAACTTTTTTATTGTGGTAAACCTAAATTTGACAGATTTTTTGTCCCGAAATGTCTGTTTCACTCTGCTTGCTAATTGTGTAAAAAGAACTAACATATTCCCAATTTCATCCTCCGATCATCATAATAATACAACGTAAATTTGACGATTTTGTGACATTTGGGTGAAAAAAAGGTGAACTTTCTAAAAAAATAAGGCTAATTGGTGAAGATTTTGTTAGCATAGCAAGGTAGAAGAAAAGTTTTTCAGAATCGCTGTATTCGATATTCTGACCAAATTTTATACATCATTAGGAAGGATGGTGATCCTCTTGTTCAGAGCACTCAAGCCGCTCTTGATGGTTGGGCTGCTTTCTGCTGTCTTTTTAATGGGCGGCTGCAGTCAAATCGCGGTGTTAGATCCTAAAGGACCTGTTGCTTCACAGCAAAGAGATCTTATTCTATTATCTATTGGATTCATGCTGTTTATCGTTGCGGTTGTATTTGTCCTGTTTACAGTCATGATCGTAAAGTACCGTGAACGAAAAGACAGAAAGTCTCCGTATAGTCCTGAAATGGAAGGGAATACGTTTTTAGAAGTTGTCTGGACAGTGGTTCCGATTTTAATTGTTATTGCGCTGTCTGTACCGACGGTTCGAACGATTTACTCTCTGGAAGAGGCCCCTAAAGCGTCAAAGGATAAAGAACCTTTGGTTGTTTACGCGACTTCTGTCGATTGGAAATGGGTATTCAGCTATCCGGACCAAAATATCGAAACTGTCAACTACTTAAACATTCCGACGGACAGGCCGATTAAGTTCAAAATCACTTCTGCCGATTCAATGGCATCGCTGTGGATTCCGCAGCTGGGCGGACAGAAGTATGCGATGGCCGGAATGGATATGGAACAATATCTCCAGGCGGATAAAGTAGGAACATATCAAGGACGCAATGCAAACTTCACCGGAGAAGGCTTTGCAGAACAAACATTCAACGTCAAGGCCATGAAGCAGAGCGACTTTAATAAATGGGTGTCAAAAACTCAAAAAACTGCGCCGAAGCTGACGAAGAGCAAGTACGACGAACTGATGCTTCCAAGGCACGCAGACAAACTGACGTTTTCTTCGACACACCTTAAATACGTAAATCACGGAAACGATGCAGAATATGCTATTAAAGCGCGTGAAAGATTAGGCTGGGAGCCGAAATCTCCGCACTCCAAATCAGACCCGTTTGCAAATGTGAAAACGGAAAACAACGAAAAACAAACTGACGAATCTAAAGACCAGGATTCTCAATAAGAAAGGAGGAAGCTTTCATGCATTTGAAATGGGACGAATTCATAATCACAGGTGATCCGCTAATCCTTGGAGCACAGATTTCCATTTTGCTTACGACGATTGCAATCGTCTTCGTTTTAACATATTTCAAGAAATGGAAATGGCTATGGAAAGAGTGGATTACCACTGTCGACCATAAACGCTTGGGGATTATGTATATCATCGCTGCAGTCATTATGTTTTTCCGCGGCGGTGTCGATGGATTAATGATGCGTGCCCAGCTCGCGCTTCCTGACAACCATTTTTTAGACTCAAACCACTATAACGAGGTATTTACAACTCACGGTACGATCATGATCATCTTCATGGCGATGCCGTTTTTAATCGGATTAATCAACGTTGTTGTACCGCTCCAAATCGGTGCGCGCGATGTTGCTTTTCCATACTTAAACAACTTGAGCTTCTGGACTTTTATGGTCGGAGCGATGCTGTTCAATATTTCCTTCGTTATCGGAGGGTCTCCAAATGCGGGATGGACCGCTTATATGCCGCTTGCCGGCAATGAAATGAGCCCGGGACCGGGGCAGAACTATTATCTGCTCGGATTGCAGATCGCCGGGATCGGTACGCTGTTGACCGGGATTAACTTCATGGTCACGATTTTAAAAATGCGTACAAAAGGCATGACGATTTGGCGTATGCCGATGTTTACATGGACGACGCTGATTACTTCTGTCATCATCATTTTCGCTTTCCCTGTACTGACGGTGGCGTTGGCGCTGATGTCGTTTGACCGTTTATTCGGAACGGCGTTTTTCACCTTGCAGAACGGGGGGATGCCGATGCTTTGGGCGAACCTGTTCTGGATTTGGGGGCATCCTGAAGTATACATCGTTATCTTGCCTGCTTTCGGTATTTTTTCAGAAATCATTGCGACATTTGCGAGAAAGCAGCTGTTCGGTTATAAAGCGATGATATATTCTATCATTGCGATTTCCGTGCTGAGCTTCGTCGTATGGCTGCACCACTTCTTCACAATGGGGAACAGCGCGTCAGTCAACTCGTTCTTCTCGATTTCGACGATGGCCATTTCCGTGCCGACAGGGGTTAAAATATTTAACTGGCTGCTGACGTTGCACCGGGGCAAAATCAAAATTACAACGCCTATGCTGTGGTCGCTTGCATTTATTCCTAACTTTGTTATCGGCGGGGTTACAGGCGTTATGCTGGCAATGGCTGCAGCGGACTACCAGTATCACAACACGTACTTCCTTGTATCGCACTTCCACTATGTGTTGATTGCGGGTACTGTGTTTGCATGTTTTGCCGGATTTATCTTCTGGTATCCGAAAATGTTCGGCCACAAGCTGAATGAACGAATCGGAAAATGGTTTTTCTGGCTGTTTATGACCGGATTCAACATCTGCTTCTTCCCGATGTATTTCCTAGGATTGCAGGGAATGCCTCGACGTATTTACACATATGGAGCAAATGACGGCTGGACGGCATTGAACATGATCGCTACATTTGGCGCATTGCTGATGGCTGCAGGATTCATCGTTCTTTGCTACAACATTTTCTACAGCTTCCGCCATTCAAAACGGGAGGAAAGCGGAGATGCTTGGGGACAAGGTCGTACGCTTGAATGGGCTACGTCTTCTGCGATTCCGCCGCACTACAACTTTGCGGTGCTTCCAGAGGTCACTTCGCTTGACGCTTTCTGGAAAATGAAAGAGGACAAAGTCGATATTCACCCTGAAAGCAAATTTAAGAAGATTCATATGCCGAACAACTCTGGGCGTCCGTTTATTATGTCCCTATTCTTCGGATTTGCGGGCTTCGGACTCGTCTTTGAATGGTATTGGATGGGAGTCGTCGGCCTTATCGGCGTATTCCTCTGTATGATTCTTCGTTCATTTGAATATGATGACGGCTATTACGTAAGCGTTGAGGAAATAAAAGAGACTGAACGAAAGAATGCCAAGTAAAGGAGGCGTGAATGATGGGACATGCAGAACAAGGCAATTCTAACGCTCCTATGGAATACCGGTCTGAAACAGGAAGGCTGAACATCCTCGGCTTTTGGATCTTTTTAGGGGCGGAGATTGCGTTATTCTCTACGCTGTTTTCGACCTACGCTGTTCTTCATAACAGAACAGCCGGAGGTGTATTGCCGGCAGAGCTGTTTGACGCCAAGCTCGTTTTAATCATGACGTTCCTGCTGTTAACGAGCAGTTTCACGTGCGGTATCGCCGTGCATGAAATGCGTCGCGGAAGCTTAAAAGGTGTGATGATCTGGATGATCATTACACTCCTGCTTGGCGCAGGCTTTGTATTCTACGAGATTACGGAGTTCACACATTATGTACATGAAGGTGCCACTTTATCAACAAGTGCTTTCTGGTCGGCGTTCTTCGTCCTGCTGGGAACGCACGGAACACACGTGTCGATCGGTATCTTCTGGATTATCGGTATTTTAATCCAAACGAAAAAGCGCGGACTGACTCCGCAAACTTCTACAAAACTGTTTATTTCTAGCTTATATTGGCACTTTTTAGACGTGGTATGGATCTTCATCTTTACCGGAGTCTATTTGATAGGGTTGGTGAATGTATAATGGCGGCAAAACAATCGGCTGAACACAGCCACTTTCCTTGGAAGCATATTGTCGGGTTCGTGTTGTCCATTGTGCTGACCTTATTGGCCCTATGGGTGATCTATACCGATTTAAGCATGGCTGCCAAGCTGTGGATTATTTTCGGGTTTGCCATCATCCAGGCTGGACTGCAGCTCTTGATGTTCATGCATATGACTGAAAGTGACAGCGGAAAAATTCAAGTCGGGAACACGCTATTTGCAGCTTTTATAGCAGTTGCCATTGTCGTTGGTTCTATTTGGATTTTCGCTGCTCACAGCTATCATGGAGACAACCCTGAAGGCGGATCTCCGGGTGCGAAACATTCTGAGCATAGCGGACACGAATAAACAAGAAAGTTCAACTGATTAAAAAAGAGGCCGGGTTTACCCGGCCTTTTTTATTTTATCGGCTGTAAAGCCGGAGGTATAAGGAAGATTCCGAATTGCCGGCTTTGTCATTTTTCCGTGCATAATTGCAGCCGGTTTGCTGTATGTTTTTCACCCGCGAACCCAGGCGGATACAAAGAAAAGAGGGCCTAAAAAAGGCCCTCTCTCCGCATGTGTCGGTCATTATCCTTTTTTCCCCCGGCCAAATTTGCCATCTCCCGGTTTGCTCTTTTTAGAGAGAGTAACTGTTAGGAAAGCACCATAGCTTTTCACTTGAGCAGCTTCCAATTTGCGCATATTTCGCTCAAACGCGACAGCCGTTTTTCAGGATTTTTTGCGGTATGAGATGAGCCTTAAATTAAATATCGGCCTCGGGGAGGTCTCCTCCCGCAACGACTTGGCCAAAATAGAAAAAGCCGCTTTGTTCGGGGGTGTCAATCTGTTTTTGAATAAGCTTGAAAACGGTTATGATACAGAGCTCGGCAGACTTTTCGGCGGGAGAAATTTATCGGGAGGAGAATGGCAGCGTGTCGCCATATCGCGCGCTTTTATGCGCGATGAATCGGCGGACCTGTTTATATTTGACGAGCCATCGTCTGCATTGGATGTATTCATTGAAGAAGAAATATTCGATAAACTGAGCAGAATGACGGAAGGAAAAACCGTCATTATTGTCTCGCACAGGTTGAGCACGGCCCGTTTTGCCGACCATATCATCTTTTTAGAAAATGGAAGAGTCATAGAGACCGGGACGCACGATGAATTAATGGCCAATCAGGGCAAGTATGCCGAATTGTATCATTTGCAAGCCGAAAAATATGTCTAGAAGGAGAATGCCCGAAAAGGCCGGTCCAAAGACCGGCCTTTTTCATGGTGTGAGCGCTTTTTTAGCGGTTCATCCTTTTTCTGATCAATGGAAGTCCATAAATTAAAAAGGCGGCGATATGAGCGATGATGACGTTGATGATAAAGAGTGCGATCATGAGAGAGTGTCCTGCAGGAGAAAGACTGCTTGTCATGTAGAAAAAGAAGAATACCCACATTAAAATAATAGGCGGGATCGATGAAAGTGCGATCTTCTTGTTGTCCAGCCATAAAAATAACGGAGTGGCGCTTGCAATCAGCAAGTAAGCGAAAAACATATCCATGCGTTTTCAGCCCCTTTCAAAAATGATAGCGCTGTCATTAATGGCGGGTTGGATATTTAAGATGTGTCTAATTAGAGGATATTTTGTGAACATTCTGTTACAATCATTATACCACGTTATGAAAAAAATGATACATACTGGAAAACATTTTCCGCTCCAACTATTGAACCAATTTTCTCTGGGCGCAATGGGGTAAAAAAGCCCTTGGCGCGGAAGCCAAGGGCTTATATCGCTTTAAAAAATAAAGTGTGCGCAAATGACGATGACGGGCAGCGTAATCAATGTCCGAACGATAAAGATCAAGATTAAGTCGAAGAACGTCACCGGAATCTTGGAGCCCAGCAAGAGGCCGCCGACTTCAGACATATAGATCAATTGGGTGACAGATAGACAGGCGATAATAAACCGCGTCATCTCGCTTTCGATTCCGCTTCCCAGTACGGACGGAAGAAACATGTCGGCAAAACCGACGACGAGCGTCTGTGAGGCCGCAGCCGCCTCCGGAACCTGCAGCAGTTCAAGCAGCGGGATGAACGGGACGCCGAGCCATTTGAAGATCGGCGTGTACTGGGCCACGATGAGCGCCGCTGTTCCGAGCGCCATCACGACGGGGGCAACGCCCATCCACATGTCAAGAACGTTCTTGGAGCCCTCTTTGAGAAAGTCTTTCACATTCGTATTCTGCCTGGCTTTTTCAACAGCCTGGCTCATTCCCCATGAAAACGGAGTATAGCCTTCCGGAATCGTCTCCTGATCTGTATCGGCTGTGTCCGTAATGTAGGTATCGGCCTTCCTTGATAAAGGAGGAATCCGCGGGCTGACGACTGCCGCGACGACCCCGGCCAGCAAAATAGTCAGGTAAAACGGAACGAAGAGATGGCTAAGGCCTACTTGCGAAATAATCACGAGGCAAAACGTAATCGAAACGACAGAGAAAGTCGTACCGATGATCGCGGCCTCGCGCTTTGTATAAAAGCCTTCTTCATACTGTTTGCTCGTCAGGAGAACGCCGATCGTTCCGTCTCCAAGCCATGAAGCCATGCAGTCGATCGAAGACCGCCCGGGGAGCTTAAAAACCGGTCTCATAAACTTTTTCGTCAATGATCCGCATAATTCCAGCAGCCCGAAATTCAGCAGAAAAGGCAGGAAAAGTCCGGCAAACAAAAAAACGGAAAACAGAACCGGCAGAAGATCGAACAATAAAGTGCCGCCCGTGCTGTCCGCATATACGGCCTCAGGTCCGATCTTGAAATACGTCAAGATCGCAAAAACCATTCCGCAAAAACGGACGATATACCAGAATGCCGACACATTCAGCAGGTTATAGAAAAAATCGCTTTTTTTTATGAATGCCGGTTGAAACGTTTTGGCGATAAACGTCATGATGAATGTCACGGTAACGATCACCATCATGATCAGCGGGAGCTGCTGTTGTAGCAATCCCTGCAATCCCTTGGAAAAGACTGCAATCGGTATCGTCAGCTCTCCCCCGATTTTCATCGGAATCATAAACAGGATGATTCCGATCAGTGAAGGAACCAAAAATTTGATCAAATCTGCTTTTTGATGCTTTTGAATCGCTTTATCCAAAAAGAAAAACTCCTTATGCTCTATGATTCTCCAAATCTGATAAAAGTTTAATTTTATGCAACATTACACATTTTAATACAATCAGCACAGAAATCAATAACTTCCCTGAAATTCGACAATAGGAAGAAACATCCTTTAAAATAAAAAATGAATGATTTTGTGTGAGATTAATCCGAAACATTTTGTGCGTTTGTACGTCATATCATTTGTGAGGAAGTCGGTTTAAGCCTTTCCTATACAATTTCATCGTGTCAGAAATAAGGGCGGGATTTCGAATGAATCAGAAAAAAAACATTACAAATCCCTTTTACCAGGGGGATTTGATTTTTGCTTTCATTGCTTTTTTTATCACGAGCATTGTGGCGGTTTACGCCGCTCAGCAGTTTAACCAATATAATGAACCTTTTGCGATGAAACAGTCCCTTTATTATTTGCTTGGGGCGCTTATCATCATTGTATTTCTCTACTTTGACCTTGAACAGCTTCAAAAGCTCAGCTTTTATTTTTATCTGTTCGGCATCTTCATGCTGATCGTATTAAAATTCAGTCCTGCATACATCGGGGGCTACCGGTTTGCTCCGGTCATCAACGGAGCTAAAAGCTGGTTCATGCTCCCGGGATTTACTTTGCAGCCGTCCGAATTTATGAAAATCGGCCTGATCATGTATCTGGCATCGTTTATGTCAAAACACGGACCGAACGGCAAGCGGACGATAAAAGAGGATGCCATCTTCCTGTTAAAGATCTTCGGAATTGCCATCGTTCCCTTCGGCTTGATTTTGGAGCAGGATACGGGAACAGCGGGGATCGTCATGTTTGTCATCCTCGTGATGGTGTTCCTGTCAGGGGTGAACTGGAAATTAATTACGATCATTTTTTGCTCGGGCGCCGCTTTGGTCACGATGATCCTGTATGTGATCATTCAATTTCCAAACGTCGCAGAGTCCTTCGGGGTTGAGAAATATCAAATCAACCGCGTGATGACCTGGGTCAACCCGAGCCAACAGAGCGCCGATAATAAATTGCAGGTCGATAAAGCGCAAATGGCGATCGGCTCCGGAAAAGTGTTTGGAAACGGTGTAAGCAACCTTCGCGTCTACGTCCCTGAAGCGCAGACAGACTTCATTTTCGCAGTGATCGGGGAAAGCTTCGGGTTTGTCGGCTGCACGTTTGTCGTCATCATGTTTTTCTTCCTGATTTACCGGCTTGTCGTACTGATCGACCGAATACACCCGTTCAGCAAGTTTGCGTCATTTTTCTGCGCAGGCTACACGGCTTTGATCGTTATCCATACGTTTCAAAACATCGGAATGAACATCGGCATTATGCCTGTGACGGGTGTTCCGCTGCTTTTGGTCAGCTACGGAGGAAGTTCGGTCCTTGCCACTTTAATCGGTTTTGCAATCGTCTATAACGCAAGCTGCCAGTTAACGAAATACCAAAGATATATGTTTAAATAACGGCCTGTTTTCAGGCTGTTATTTTATTGAAGCAGAGCGATTGTCAGGAAACGCCCCCTTTCCGTATATTCTTCGGCATGATTCATGTATAATGAGGGATGGCTGTTTTTGAAAAGAAGTAAGGCGGGGTATTATGAGTCAGAGAAAAAATCATACAAGTCCCTATTACCAGGGTGATTTAATTTTTATATTAAGCGTGTTTTTAATTATCAGCGTTGTCGCTGTTTATGCTGCGCAGCCGTCGTTTTCTTTATTGGGATATCCCGGGAAACAATTGATTTTCTATATTCTCGGTATTTTCATTATCGCCGGCTTTCTTTATTTTGATTTAGAGCAGATTGAAAAGCTCAGCATATACGTCTTTATAATGGGAATCGTGCTGCTGATCGTATTAAAATTCAGCCCGGAATCGATTGCACCTGTGAAGAACGGGGCGAAGAGCTGGTTTCAATTGGGCCCAGTGACCTTGCAGCCTTCAGAGTTCATGAAAATCGGTTTGATCATGATGCTGGCTTCGGTCATTTCAAAAGCGAGTCCAAAAGGTTCCCGCTCCATGCGCGAGGATGTTCACCTTTTGCTGAAGATCGCCGGGTACTCCGCGGTGCCGGTTGGATTAATTTTGATGCAGGATGCGGGTACAGCGGGCATCTGTATGTTTTTTGTCGCCGTGATGGTGTTTTTGTCAGGGGTGAACTGGAAGCTGATCGGCATTATTGCAGGTTCGGGCATAACGCTCGTTTTGCTTGTGTTGTTTTTGGTCATTAATTTCCCTGATTTTTCCAAAGAAGTTCTCCACATTAAGCCGTACCAGATCAACCGCGTCATGACATGGGTCGATTCGGGCCAGCAGTCTGCGAATGATAAGTATCAGACAGAACAGGCCGTGACGGCGATCGGATCAGGAGAAATTTCCGGTACCGGCATTAATCATTTGAAAGTGTATGTTCCTGAAGGCGAGACCGATTTTATCTTCGCCGTTATCGGAGAGAGTTTTGGCTTTATCGGGTGCACGTTTATCGTCATTATGTTCTTCCTCTTAATCTACCGGCTTGTCGTGCTAATCGACAGAATTCATCCGTACAGCAGGTTTGCGTCGTATTTCTGTGTGGGCTATACGGCTTTGATCGTCATTCATGCGTTCCAGAACATCGGCATGAACATCGGCCTGATGCCGGTTACAGGCGTTCCTTTGCTGTTTGTCAGCTACGGGGGAAGCTCGGTTTTGTCCGCGCTCATCGGCTATGCGATCGTATACAATGCGAGCTGCCAGCTGACAAAATATCAAGGCTACATGTTTAAATAAGCGGAAAAAAAGACAGCCTCCACGGGCTGTCTTTTAATGTTGTTCCAAAAACTCCAGAGCCGACGACACGAGGATCTTCGCGGCATTCAGCATTCCTTCCTCATCGATGTCAAATTTGGGATGATGGTGCGGATAGACGGCTCCCGTACGTTCATTTCCCGCTCCGGTAAAAAAGAACGATCCCGGGACGCGCTCAAGATAATAGGAAAAATCTTCGCCGATCATATTGGGCGCAAGCTCGATGACGGCTTCTTCGCCAACGATCTGATTTGCGCATTTCCGAACGATAGCGGTTTCCTTCTCATGGTTGATGACGGGCGGATAGCCCTTTTCATAGTCGAGGCTGAAAGACGCTCCATTGCTGTCGCAAACGCCTTTGATGACACGCTCCATCTCGGTGATGATCGTCTCCTGAACCTGCTTCGAAAAGGTGCGGACCGTTCCTTCGATAACCGCCTCTTCGGCGATGACGTTGAAAGCCTGGCCGGAATGGAATGTCCCGATTGAAATGACGGCCGCTTCCGTCGGATCGACTCTGCGGCTTACGATTTGCTGAAGGTGACTGACGACGGAAGCTCCCGTCAGCAAGGCGTCTGCCGTCAGGTGAGGCGCGCCTCCGTGACCGCCGCGGCCCGTAATCGTGATTTTAAATTTGTCCGCCGCGGCCATCATGGCGCCGGCCTTTACCCCGACCTGCCCGACCGGCATTGGAGCCCAAATGTGGGTGCCGAAGATGGCATCCACCCCGTCAAGACAGCCGTCCTCGATCATCGGCTTTGCCCCGCCCGGTGTGACCTCTTCTCCAAACTGGTGGATCAGGACGACGTTTCCTTTCAAATCCTTTTGATGCCTGCTCAGTGCTTTTGCGGCGACCAGAAGCGCCGAGGTATGCGCGTCATGGCCGCAGGCGTGCATGACGCCGGGGACGGTTGACCGATACGGCACATCTTTTTGATCCTGTAAAGGAAGCGCGTCAAAGTCGGCTCTGAGGGCGACCGTTTTCCCCTGACGGCCCCCTTTGATGATGCCGACGACCCCTTGGCCGCCGACATTTGTCCTAACTTCGACGCCGAGGCTCTCCAAATATTTTGCAATGGTCAGCGGTGTGTTGACTTCTTGATGGGACAGCTCTGGATATTGGTGAAAATGCCTCCTGAGCTCGACCATTTCCGGATATAATTCATCTAATTTATTTATTAAGGACTCCACCGTCATCTTCCTTTCCGATCAAAATATTAAAATGATTCTATCATTTTAACATACGGAATTGAACACTTTTTCAAGACGTTTTGCTTTAGAGATATGCAGATGTTGGATATGATAAAGACAAAGAGGAGGTCTAAAGATGAATAAAACGATTGAAACGATATTACATCACCGTTCGATCAGGTCTTTTACAGATCAGCGCCTGACGGAAGAAGAAATCCGCGTTCTTGTGGAAAGCGCCCAAAGCGCATCGACTTCAAGCTATATTCAGGCGTACTCGATCATCGGCGTAACCGATCAAAGCAAAAAACGGGAACTCGCAGCATTGGCCGGGAATCAGCCGTATGTCGAGAAAAACGGCCATCTGTTTGTTTTTTGCGCGGACCTTTACCGGCATGACAAAATCGCCAGGAATAAAGGAGAGGACATCAAGGAATCTCTGGAAGGAACGGAGACATTTATGGTCAGCGTCATTGACGCGGCTCTTGCCGCCCAGAACATGGCGATTGCGGCGGAATCGATGGGGCTTGGCATCTGCTATATCGGCGGAATTCGAAACGACCTGGATAAAGTCGCGGAGATATTGAAAACGCCTGAATACGTGCTTCCGCTGTTTGGCTTTGTCGTCGGCCACCCGGCCAATCCGTCTTCGAAAAAGCCAAGGCTGCCGCTTGAACATATCTATCATGAAAATACCTACAATCTGGATGAACGCGATTTTCAAAAGCATCTGACCGCATATGATGAAACCATTTCAAGCTATTATGAAAACAGGACGAACGGCAAGCGGAACGACAAGTGGACAGAGCAGATCACCCAAAACCTCAAAGAGCCGAAACGAGCGTACATGAATCGGTTTGTGAAAGAAAAAGGGTTTAATAAAAGATAAAGTGGAGGGGGCGGCAAAAATCCCCGCTTCCAAAGCAAAAGGCTGCCGATCGTGTCGGCGGCCTTAACGCGTGCCTTGTCTCTACTTGATGATGAAATGCTTGATCAGAAGGTAAACAATTAGCCAAATCGGAAGACTGAAAAGGATTCCGAATAAACAGCCTTTTGCAAAGTTTTCTTCTTCATGTGGCGCGTCCGTTTTTTGTATGGGCTCTTTTTCATTCATCAATCCTTATGCTCCTTTGATGTTTGCTTAGATACTATTATTTCTTTTTGCGTCAAAAAAGTAAACCGGGGTGAAACAACATGATATCGCTAAGTATATTGGATCAGTCGCCCGTTTCCGAAGGGAGCACGCCTGAAGCGGCTTTGCAGCAGACGGTGGAGCTTGCGCAAATGGCTGAAAAGCTCGGATACAGAAGGTTTTGGGTATCAGAGCACCATTTTTCGAGAAACCTTGCAGGATCAAGCCCGGAAGTCTTAATGGGGTATATCGCAGCCAAGACGGCAAAAATTCGCGTAGGATCAGGAGGCGTCATGCTGCCTCATTACAGCGCCTACAAAGTCGCTGAGAACTTTCGGGTGCTGGAAGGTCTTGCACCAGGCAGAATTGATGCCGGGCTCGGGCGGGCGCCGGGGGGCATGCCGATCGCTTCGATGGCTTTGCAGGACGGCGGCAGGCGCAAGACCGACAAGTATCCGGAGCAGATTCAGGACCTCGTCACATATCTGCATGATCAAGCTGATGAACACCACCGCTTTCCCAATTTAACCGCATCTCCGAATGTCGGCTCGGCTCCTGAGGTATGGATGCTTGGGTCGTCAGGAGAAAGCGCGAGGCTAGCCGCGCAAGTCGGCGCTTCTTATACCTTTGCCCTTTTTATTAACGGCGAAGGCGGTGAAGACGCTGTCAGGCTTTATAAAGAAAGGTTCAAGCCTTCAGTATTGGGAGACCGGCCGAAGGTGACCGTCGCCGTGTTCGTCATTTGTGCGGAGACGGAAGACGCGGCGGAACGCCTTGCCAAAAGCCTTGATTTTTCATTATTGGCGAATGAACAGGGTATGGTGACAGACGGTTTTCCGTCCTTGGAAACGGCTTTATCGTATCAATATTCGCCTTATGAGAAGAAGAGAGTCGAGGAAAACCGCAAGCGTATGGTAATCGGCACAAAAGAGCAGGTGAAACAACAGCTGCTTGCCCTGGCCGGCGCATACGGAGCCGATGAAATCATGGCGGTGACGATCACGCACGATTTCCGGGATAAACTGAATTCATACCGCCTTTTGGCTGAAGCGTTTCAAAACTGAATTTACCGTTTTCTCTGGAAGATCGTTAACATAAAGCGGACGGGGATCAGGAAGAAGAGGCCGGTGGTATAAGCGGCTGTAAACAGCCAGCTGAGCGGCAAAAGGAGGACGGTGTCAACCGTTTGCTCCGCCGCTTTCTGAAACGGATTCGCTTGCTTTTGCTGCAGATTGACTGCGGCATACAAAACCGTGAAAAAGATAAAGCAGACAGCCATGAAGGATAAGCTGAACAATACGAGAAATGAAATCATGTATACGCAGTCCTCCGGTCGCTTTTTTCACGTTTTTGAAGAGAAGAAGTTCTCCCGTGAACGCGAGGAAATTTTTGTTATCCGTATTTTAACATAAAAAAGCCTTGTTGAGTGATTCTCAACAAGGCTTGTCATTATTCGACGATAAACGGTTCCTCCGTCAGGACGTAGCTCGATTTCCCCTTTGAAACGGCATAAGCGAGCATGTAGTACTCACCAGGTTCAAGTGAGGCTGAATTGTTGATTTTGCCGTTCCACCCGTAGGACTGATAGCCTTTCCCCTGATTTTTATAGACGCCGGCCTGACCGATAAACTCAAGGTTCTTGTCATAAACGAGAAATGCAAGCTCTTCCGCTCCGCCCGGCAAATAGGCTTCAACCGTATATGTTCCCTGCTTTGCGCCCGTTTCAACGGTTACCGATGTCACGCGCGGGTAGTCGGGCTCTTTCACGATTAACAAGGTTGGGATTTCGGCAACTTTCTGGCCTCCCTCGCGGACGGTGACGGTGCCTTCATAAGTCCCCGCTTTTGTTTTGGCCGAGTTGACGGTTACTTTTGCAACGGCTTTTCCTGTTTTGTGTGCTGGGATTGTGACCTGCTTCGTGCCTTTGACGGAAATGCCCTGCCCTTTAAAAGAATAGTCAAGCTGGTAGGCCTTTCTGTATGATGAAAGGTTTTCGATCGTAATCGTCTGTTTTTTTGTTTGCTTTCCTTTGTCCTTCATGAATGTTCCATAGGAATGGCTGCCCGGCGCCACGATTGAAGAAGCCTTGAGGGCGTCCATGATCCGGATGCTGCCCGCCCCTTGAGTGTTGTGAGGATAGAGCTTTCCGTTTTCATCCGTTAATTTTGCCGCAGTATTCATGAGAACGGCTTTGATTTGCTCAGGCGTCCAGTCCGGCTTGGCCTGCTTTAGAATCGCAGCCGTTCCGGCCACATGAGGCGAAGCCATGCTTGTTCCCTGCATGGACGCGTAGCCGTGCGGATGCTGCGGATCGTGCGTAGGAACCGTGCTGACGATATTGACGCCAGGCGCCGCGACATCCGGCTTGATCATCCAAGTATCCATGACAGGTCCTCTGGATGAGAAGGATGCAATCGTTTCACCAAGCTCTTTTGCCAATGTAAACGAGAAGGCCGCCGAGTGCTTACCGGCCTTTATCTGCTGAACGAGGCTTTCCCCTTCTTCCTTCGACAGCTTGATCGTCGGAACGGCCATGCCGATTACATTGGCTTCGATTTCGCCGGCCGCATTATTGTAGACAACGGCTCCGATCGCTCCGGCTTTTTTCGCATTTTCCGCTTTATCCACAAACGGAATAGCCCCTCTTTGGATTACCGCAACCTTGCCTTTCAGATCCTTCCCTGAAAAATCGTCAGCTTGTCCAAGTCCTGCATCAACAAGCTCAACCTCTTTGTTGTTCAGCGCCTGTACGTCTTTTTCTTCATCGTATCCCATCAGCCTAGCCGTGGAATACGAAGAAAATTTCACAGCATATTCGTTGTAAGGAAGCTGGGAGGCGCCTACGGAAATCGCTTCCCGCGAGGTTCCAGGCGATCCGACGGTCCAGTTGTCCGGTCCGCTGTTGCCGTTTGATGTAACGGCGGTTACGCCTTCGGACATCGCCCAGTCAAGCGCAATGCTCGTTGCATAATCGGGGCTGTTCAGCGAATTCCCCAAGGAAAGGTTCATAACTTTCGCTCCGTCGGCGACGGCTTTTTCGATTCCTGCAATCACGTTTTCGGTCGTTCCGGAACCGCCGGGGCCGAGCACGCGATAAGCAAGGAGGGTAGCTTCAGGCGCCACACCCTTGATTTGTCCGTTGGCGGCGATTGTACCGGCAACGTGAGTACCATGGTCAGTTGCTTCTCCGCGGGGATCCCCTGCCGGCGTTTCCTGCGGATCGTAATCATTATCCACAAAGTCATAGCCTTTGTAAGGACCGAAATTTTTCTTCAGGTCAGGATGTGTATAATCAACGCCGGTGTCGATGACGGCAACTTTAATGCCTTTCCCGGTGTATCCCGATTTCCATGCTTGATCCGCGCCGATGAACGGCGCGCTTTTATCCATCTGTGGATAAATCTCGTCAGCGGCCAGCGTTACATTTTTGCTCTTGATATTGTCCGGTTTATAGGTCACGTTAGGATAAACGGCTTTCACCTCTTTGACGGACAGAAGCTTTGGAATCTCACTGGCGGGCAGCTTCATAGAAAACCCGGAAAAAACCCTGTCATATTCGCGTTTGATCTTTGCTTTTTTGATCGTTTTAAAAGCTTTGTCTTTCGCTTTGCTGCGCGCCGTTTTTAAGGAGGCCCTTGTTTGTTTTTCCCCTTCGGCCTTTGCTTCAGCCAGCGATTTTTCTTTCAATTCAACGATGACGGTTGTCTGTTTGTCAGATGTCACGTCAATATCTCCGAAAATCTCGGCTTTCTCCAGTTCAGGAGATGCTTTCACAGATGCCGTTTTTGCCTGAACTCCGGTGAGGAAAGCAGATAGAGTGAAAAATAGAATGAAAGCAAAAATGGAATAGCGGATAACCCTTTTTTTCAACACGTTTTCCCCCTTTGTTTACGATGTTTAGAGTTTCGAACTTTTTAAAAATTCTCTCATTTTTACCGAAATCCTTCTTTATATAGAAATGATTTTCAGAGATTCAATGAATTGGTGAATGGCTATTCGTGTTTATTCACATTTTATTGTGTATATGTTAATAAACTTGTGTATAGATATAGTGGGGAATATTTGTTCTTGTACTAAATGTTGAATAATCATGTGGATATGTGGATATGTATTGTGGGTAATCTGTGTTTATCCTTAGGATAACGTGTGAATAAGTTTAAAACGGCTGTGTGCGATCTTTTCAAGCCGATTCCTTCAGTTTTCAACAAAACTTCTAAAAACTAGTATCTTTTTTCACTCACATTGTGACAAACATTTTCATTTTGGCGGGATAAGATAGTGTCAGGAGTTTTCATAGAGTTGCTAGTTTTAAAAAATTGGAGGGATTGGTGTGAAGGGTATGATTTCTTTTTTAAAAATGTGGATTACCGTACTTCTGGGCTGGGTGATGCCCGTACGCGGGAGTCTGGAGAAGATGCTCAAGGAAGCCGGGCGTACATATGAGCAAAGAGCGGTGTATTCCGGAGGGGTTGCCAAGCAACCGGAAAGGAATGGGGAGCTCATGCTGGAATACAGGCGGGTATTGCCGGCAGATGCCATGAAAGAAAGGGGCCCTGATGTGTGCAAAAAAACGTCAAGACGGGTGAGAGCAGGACCTGAACTTTACATCATCACATAAACAAGGTAAAATCCCACTCATAACGGGAAGTGGGTGACAGCCTTGAAAATCTATAAAGTGTTGAACAACAATGCAGCAATAATAAAGGAGGATGGTCAGGAAAAGATTGTCATGGGCCCGGGAATCGCTTTTCAAAAAGGTAAAAATGACACCATTTCAGCACAAAAGGTGGAGAAAATTTTTACCATTCATGAAGAAAACGAGAAATTCAAACAAATCCTCGAAACGCTTCCGGAAGAACATATTGAAGCTGCCGAAGAGATTATCAGCTATGCGGAAGGGCAGCTGTCCGCACCGCTGAGCGATCATGTCCACATCTCCCTTGTGGATCATTTATCATTTGCCATTGAACGAATCCGCAAAGGATTCGTAATTCAAAATAAATTATTAAATGAAATCAAAGCGCTTTATAAAAAAGAATATGAGATCGGACTCTGGGCGATCGGCTTCGTAAAAGAGAGGCTCGGTGTCGATTTGCCTGATGATGAAGCGGGTTATATCGCGCTGCATATTCATACCGCAAAAATGGATGCGGAAAACATGCAGAAGACGATTAAATACACGACGATCATCAAAGAAATGATTGAAAAAATCGAATGCTGCTTCAATCGGACGATTGATGAAGACAGCATTTCCTATCAGCGTCTTGTCACGCATTTAAGGTATGCGGTCAATCGGCTGGAATCAAATGAGGCATTTCACGTGATGGACGATGACATGCTTTATTTCATCCGGAAGAAGTATCCTGAAAGCTACCGGTGTGCGGCAGGGCTGGCGGATTACGTAAAAACCGAATATGATCTTGATCTCCCGGAATCGGAGGTCGGCTACATTACGCTGCATGTCCAGCGTTTACAAGATTCCCGTATGTGATACCGCCTGATGTTCGTGCAATCAGGCTTTTTTTCGTTCAATTTTCCTATATTTTTTAAAAAAACAATTGACGAAAGCGCTGTCACATAATAAAATGAAAGCGTATCAAAAATAAATACCGGGGATTGTGACTGGTAAAGCAGGCAAGACCTAAAATTTGCTTACATGAGTGGGGAAGAATATGTCCTCTATTCGTTGGCGAATTTTAGGTCTTTTCTGCTTTTTTTAAAACAAAAAGGAGGAGTCATCATGAATCACAAAGAAATTGCCGAACGCCTCATCGAGCTGCTCGGCGGGGAAGACAATATCATCAGCGCGGCTCATTGTGCGACAAGACTGCGCTTGGTCATGAAAGACCAGGAAAAAATCGATCAGGAAAAGATAGAAGAGCTTGACGGCGTAAAGGGAGCCTTTTCCAGTTCAGGCCAATACCAGATTATTTTTGGAACGGGGCTTGTCAATAAAGTCTACGAGCAATTTGCAAAAGCGCTTCAGCTTGATCAAAAAGAGACGGTTCAGCATAATGAAGCTGCAAAGCAAAACATGAACCCTGTAGCCCGATTCGCGAAAACGCTGTCAAATATTTTTGTGCCGATCATTCCGGCCATTGTTGCAAGCGGTTTATTGATGGGTCTTTTGGGAATGATGAAAGCGTTTCAATGGGGCAGCCCGGATTCGGCGCTTTTTAAGCTGCTTGACATGTTTTCAAGTGCTGCATTTATCATTCTGCCGATTTTGATCGGTGTCAGCGCGGCGAAGGAATTTGGCGGAAATCCGTATTTGGGGGCTGTCATCGGGGGGATTTTGATTCATCCAAGCCTCCTCAATCCATGGGGACTTGCTGAAGCAAAGCCGGAAGTATTGCACTTTTTCGGTATACCAATTGAGATGCTGGGCTACCAGGGAACAGTGATTCCGATTCTCTTGGCAGTTTATCTCATGAGTAAAATTGAGAAGTGGACAAGAAAGCTTGTCCCTAATGCGATTGACCTTTTGGTAACACCGTTTTTGACGATCATTTTAACTGGATTTATCGCTTTTATTGCGATCGGGCCGCTGGGAAGAGGACTCGGTTCGGGAATTACGAATGTTTTGACCTTCGTGTACGATCATGCTGGACCTGTTGCGGGATTGATTTTCGGCGGGACATATTCCCTTATCGTTCTTACCGGCGTTCATCACAGCTTTCATGCGATTGAGGCCGGCCTCATCGCCGATATCGGCCGAAACTACCTGCTGCCGATCTGGTCGATGGCGAATGTCGCCCAAGGCGGTGCAGGGCTTGCCGTCTTCTTCCTGGCAAAACGGGCGAAGACAAGAGAAATTGCGTTGCCGGCTGCTTTCTCTGCATTCCTTGGCATTACCGAACCGGTCATTTTCGGAGTCAACCTTCGCTACCGCAAGCCGTTCATCGGCGCGATGGCGGGCGGGGCGCTCGGCGGAGCATATGTCGTCTTCACAAACGTTGCGGCAAACGCCTACGGCTTGACGGGAATCCCGATGATCGCGATCGCCGCACCGTTTGGAACGGCGAATATTGTCAACTATTTAATCGGAATGGGCATTGCTGTCGTCACTGCATTTATCACAGCTTATTTCTTAGGGATCAATGAAGATGAAAAAAAGAACTGATGGAGGATCGGCAAATATGAACCTTCGTGACCAGGAACTTCGCGAACAAGCCATGAAACGGGTTGCAAAGTATGAAGATATTGTCAATCAAGATCCATACCGCCTGCATTATCACATCATGCCGCCTGTCGGACTGCTGAATGACCCAAACGGTTTCATTCAATGGAAAGGCACATACCACCTTTTTTATCAGTGGATGCCTTTTAAGACGGGACATGGCGCCAAATGCTGGGGACATTATTCTTCCAGGGACCTTGTCCGCTGGCGACACGAAGAGATCGCCCTTACGCCAAGCGATTGGTATGACCGAAACGGATGCTATTCAGGCAGCGCGATCGCTGAGAATGACATGCTGCACGTCTTCTATACAGGGAATGTCCGGGATGAGGAAGGAAACCGTGAGACCTATCAATGTCTTGCTGTCTCAAAAGACGGCATTTCATTTGAAAAACGGGGAGTCGTCGCAAGACTTCCCGAAGGATATACGGCACATTTCCGCGATCCGAAAGTGTGGAAAAAAGACGGGCGCTGGTACATGGTGCTCGGCGCACAGACAGAGCGGCTTGAAGGAAGGGCGGTGCTGTTTACTTCCCAAAACTTGACGGAATGGTCGTTTCTCGGCGACTTGACCGGCTCTAATACAGATCAGCTCGGCGAGTTCGGGTATATGTGGGAATGCCCGGATATGATCACACTCGATGGAAAGGATATACTGATCGTCTGCCCGCAAGGATTAAAAGCGGAAGGCTTCCGCTGTCAAAATGTATATCAGTCGGGATATTTCGTCGGGGAAATAGATGAGCGGAAACCGGCGTTTAGGCACGGCGATTTTGAAGAGCTTGACCGCGGCTTTGATTTTTATGCGCCGCAGACGACACAGGATGAATCAGGCAGGCGGATTTTAATAGGCTGGATGGGGGTTCCCGATCAGGACGAACAAAGCCAGCCGACGATTCCGAATGAATGGGTGCATTGTATGACATTGCCGAGGGAATTATCGCTGAAAAACAACCGGCTGGTTCAAAAGCCGGTTCAGGAGCTGCGAACCCTGCGTCAAAACGAAAAAAACGCTCACATTTCTCTCAAGCAGGATACTGAAATGCTCGATGTAAACCAACCTGAAAAAGCGGAGATTTTGCTGATTCCGCAGCATGTAGAAGAAGGGTTTGAGATATCCTTCAGAGGAGCGGCCCGCCTGATTTACAGCAAAACGGACGGTCTCTTGACTTTAGAAAGGAACAGCTATGTTGATGAAAGAACGGAAGCAAGACACTGCCGGGTTGAGAGGCTTAAAGATGTAAACATCTTTTTGGACTCGTCTTCTATAGAAATTTTCGTCAACGGCGGAGAGGAAGTGTTTACAGCGCGATATTTTCCTTACCCGGGAAATAATCCTGTGTCGATCTCCGCCAGAAAAGAGATCAATGCGGATGTGACATCTTGGACATTGGCTTGAAAATCCCTTTATGATATGCTTTTTTTAGATATTGTGCAGTGCAAAGGGGTTGTTTCTTTGGAAAAACGATTGACAGCATCGCATTTGAAAGAAATAGCAGAGCATATTGAGGATACGAGGGAAGAATACAACGAATTGCTCCTGCAAGTAAGGAAGCTGATCCGTGATATTGACGAACAAACCATTCCAATGGAAAAGATAAAAGAGAGCCTTTCAGGCACGTACGAACAAATGAAAGAATATGCCCTTTTTGTAGAATCGATCGAAGCTTTTTTAAAATCATCGGCAAGAAATATAAGCGCGAATCAGGACGGGTAATCCTTCCGTCAAGAATGAAAGAACCCCTTTAATGGAGTGATCCCTGTCAAGTAGACAGCT
>NZ_JBALMR010000039.1:0-11083 GCF_036963165.1 Bacillus sp. JJ675
TGACAGGGTGCAGATCACAACGAAAGCCGGGCTTTTTTTCTCCCCTCCAAATTTCGTACATATTTCCTATCCCGTGTAAATACAATTTAAAAAATACAAGCATCCGGAGGTGAATATGTGACAAAAGAGAAATTGCTTGAAGTAGCGGATCTATCCGTTTCCTTTCAAAAGAAAAAGGCGGAAATCCCGATTGTTCAAGGCGTTTCTTTCACCCTCCATAAAGGTGAAATCGTTGGAGTCGTCGGTGAATCCGGCTGCGGCAAAAGCGTCACCTCCATGGCTTTGATGGGGCTGAATGCAAATGCTCATACAACGGGTAAAGTCCTGTTTCAGCAAAAGGATCTTCTTAAGCAGTCGGAAAAAGAATGGCGGCATATGCGCGGCAATGACATCGCAATGATCTTTCAAGAGCCGATGACCTCGCTCAACCCTCTTTTCACGATCGGAGATCAGCTCACAGAAGCTCTATCCAGCCACACTGACATTCACAAAAAGCAAGCGGACGAAAAAGCCGTTCGCATGCTGGAAACCGTCGGCCTTCCGAGACCGGAGCAGCTCATGAAACAGTACCCCCACGAATTATCAGGCGGCATGAGGCAGCGCGTTATGATCGCGATGGCTTTGATCTGCGATCCGAAGCTATTGATCGCAGATGAACCGACAACGGCTCTTGACGTCACCATCCAGGCTCAGATTCTTTCCCTTTTAAAGAAAATGAACGCAGAATTTGAAACAGCTATTCTTCTGATCACGCATGATCTCGGCGTTGTACACAACATTTGCGGGCGGGTGATGATCATGTATGCCGGCCGGATCGTTGAAAAAGGAAGCGTCACTGCCATTTTTAAAGATCCGAAGCATCCTTATACGAAAGGTCTGTTTGCTTCCATTCCCGCATTCACCGGCAAATCGGAGAGACTGACTTCGATTGAAGGACAAGTGCCTAAGCCGGGAACGATCAAAAAAGGCTGCATGTTCGCCCCGAGATGCCGGCACAAAACCGGCCGCTGCACGATAGAAGAACCGCTCCTGAAGAAACTGAACGATGAACACGCCGTACGGTGCTTTCTCTATGAGGAAGGAGGGACAAATGGATAACGAACTGTTGAACGTCAGCCGGCTGAAAACATATTACCCGGTTTCGCGGAAAAAAACGGTCAAAGCGGTAGATGATGTCTCATTTTCGGTGAAACAAGGGGAAACCTTGGGGGTTGTAGGAGAATCGGGCTGCGGCAAATCGACATTGGGTAAATCGATATTGCGGCTAACAGAACCGACGTCAGGCAAGGTGACCTTTCTTGGGAAAGAGATCACCGGACTCGGGCCAAAAGACCTTCGGAAGATGAGAAGACAGTTTCAGATGATTTTTCAGGACCCTTATGCTTCTTTAAACCCCCGCATGAAAATCAAAGACATTTTAGAAGAGCCGCTAATCGTCCATAAGCTCGGGACAAAGGCTGAAAGAAAAGAAGTCGTCCGGTCGATGCTCGGGATCGTCGGCCTGGATGCTTCGTATGGAGAGCGTTATGCTCACCAATTCAGCGGCGGCCAGAGGCAAAGAATCGGAATTGCAAAAGCGCTGATCACAAAGCCGAAGCTGATCATCGCCGATGAACCCGTTTCAGCGCTCGATGTGTCTGTACAGGCGCAGATTTTGAATCTCCTGTCAGACCTCCAGGAAGCTTTTTCATTAACCTTTCTCTTTATTTCGCATGATCTGGGGGTCGTCCGCTATATCAGCGACCGGGTGGCGGTCATGTATTTCGGAAAAATCGTCGAGATGGCTGAAGCAGATGCATTATTTAGAGCGCCGAAGCATCCGTATACGGAATCCCTTTTGGCTGCTGTGCCTGTTATCGGGAAGGGGGAAGCTGATGAAGCGGTGCCAGAGGGCCCGGCTCCGGCAATCAATGAAAAAGGGTGCCCTTTTTACGGCCGGTGCCGAAGGCGGGAAGCCAGGTGCAAGGATGCGGTGCCTATGCTGGAAGAAAAAACGGAAGGCCATTATGCAGCGTGCCATTTACTTTAGCTGAGGAGGCGATAGGATGAAAAGAAAACATTGGCTGAAAGGCCTGGGAATGCTGCTGGCTGTCTCCTTATTTTTAATGGGGTGTTCCGATTCAGAGAGCCAAAAAGAAGGAGGCGGTGCAAAAACCGGAAAAGATACGCTGATTTTCGGGAGAGGCGGTGATTCCACTTCGCTTGATCCGATAACGACGACAGAAGGCGAAGCGTTTAAAGTCACAACTAATATCTTTGAAACCTTGCTGAATTACGGAGAGCAGGACACGACGCTAAAACCGGGCTTGGCCGTCAAATGGGATGCTTCCGATGACGGGCTGACATACACGCTGCACTTGAGAAAAGACGTCAAATTTCACGACGGAACCGATTTTAATGCAGAGGCAGTCAAATACAACTTTGACAGGTGGATGAACGGAGACGAGGAAAAATTTCCTTATTACGGGATGTTCGGAGGCTACAAAAAAGATAAGGGGCACGTTATTAAAAATATAAAAATTCTCGATGATCATAAAATCCAATTTATTTTAAAACGGCCGCAGGCGCCGTTTCTAAAAAATCTCGCCATGACCTCATTTGGAATCGCAAGCCCTGAGGCAATTGAAAAATACGGGGACAAATTCAGGGAGCACCCGGTCGGAACGGGTCCGTATCAATTCGTAGAATGGAAGCCGAATGACCGCATTGTCCTTGAAAAGAATGAAGACTATTGGGATGAGGGGAAGCCGAAGCTGAAAAAGATCATTTTTAGAGCGATTCCGGAAAACTCGGCCCGTCTGAACGCGCTAAAAACCGGTGAGATCGATTTGATGGACGGCGTGAATCCGTCGGACATCGAAAGCATCAAAAGCGACCCCAATCTGAAAATAATTGAAAGGCCGTCGATGAATATCGGCTACCTCGGGCTGACGACAACGAGAAAGCCGCTTGACAATAAGCTTGTCCGCCAGGCGCTAAACCATGCCGTCGATAAGCAGGCGATCATCGATTCCTTCTACGGCGGGCGCGCAGACCCTGCGAAAAATCCTTTGCCTCCTTCGCTTGAAGGCTATAATGACAAGGTCGAGCCGTATCCGTACGATCTCAAAAAAGCAAAAGAGCTCTTGAAAGAAGCGGGCTACCCGGACGGATTCAGCATGGAGCTGTGGGCGATGCCTGTTCCCCGTCCATATATGCCTGACGGGATGAAAATCGCCGAGGTGATTCAAGCCGACTTTACAAAAATCGGGGTCAAAGCGAAAATCGTCACTTATGACTGGGCCACGTATTTAGACAAAGCGAGCAAAGGCGAAGCCGATTCGTTTTTAATGGGCTGGACTGGCGACAACGGAGATCCCGATAATTTCCTCTATACGCTGCTTGACAAGGACAATATCGGGGGCAACAACTATACCTACTTCAGCAATGACAAGCTTCACGACATCTTGATCGAAGCCCAGTCAGATCCCGACCAGACTAAACGAAACAAGCTTTATGAAAAAGCGCAGGAGCTGATTCACGAAGAATCGCCGTGGATTCCGCTCGTTCACTCGACGCCGATTTTGGCCGGGGCGAAAGATATTGAAGGATACGTCCCTCACCCGACGGGGAGTGAAGTATTATCAGACGTACAATTTAAATAGTGCACAAGGTGGTGACAGCCGTTGCTTTCTTACTGTTTGAAGCGGACCGGCATGCTGATCCCCGTCCTTATCGGCATGACGCTGGTCGTCTTTTCCATCATCCGCTTTATACCGGGTAACCCCGCCCAGGTGATTCTCGGACAAAGGGCGACAAAAGAAGCAGTTGAGCAGCTGACTATGCAGCTTGGCCTTGATGAGCCCTGGTATATTCAATACGGAAGATATGTCGGAGATTTGCTGAGAGGGGATTTAGGAACCTCCATCCGCACAGGGGCGGCGATTACTAAAGAAATGCAGCCTTATTTGTTCGCCACCCTTGAGCTCGCTTTTTTTGCGATGCTGATCGCCGTACTCCTCGGCGTGAATGCGGGAATCGTCAGCGCCTGGTTCAAAAATTCGGTGTTTGACTATATGGCGATGCTGATCGCTTTAGTCGGCGTATCGATGCCGATTTTTTGGCTCGGGCTGATGGGGCAATGGTTTTTTTCAATCGAGCTTGGCTGGCTACCGACCACCGGAAGGGAGGATGTGAGAAACCCGGTTGATACGATTACCTATATTCATACGCTTGATACGCTGCTAAACGGGCGATTCGACCAGTTTGGAGAAACGATCCGCCACTTAATCCTTCCTGCATCCGCCCTGGCCACCATCCCCGCCGCGATTATCGCGAGAATTACGAGAGCGAGCATGATCGAGGTTCTTCAGTCCGATTATATCCGCACCGCAAAAGCAAAAGGCGTTCGTATGTTTTTCGTCATCTATAAGCACGGTTTAAAAAACGCGTTTATTCCGATTCTGACAGTCATCGGCCTGCAGACGGGACTTTTGCTAGGCGGCGCAATTTTAACGGAAACGATTTTTGCCTGGCCGGGCATCGGCCGGTACATTTATGATGCGATCAGCTATCGGGACTATCCGGTGATCCAATCGGGAATCCTTGTGATCGCCTTCATCTTCGTCATGATCAATTTCGTCGTCGATCTGTTGTATGCCGTCATCGATCCGAGAATTAAATATTAGGAGGCGGTGAAATATGGATGTGCTGCAAGATGAACGCCGGGAGGGAGAAGAGAAAAGCCGCTCTCTTCTTGCGGAAAACGTTCAGCGGTTTTTCGATCATAAGCTTGCTGCGGCCGGCAGCATTCTGGTCGCAGCGTTTATCCTGTTGGCCATTTTCGCGCCGCTGATCGCTCCATACGGGTTAAACGATCAGTCGCTATCAGAAAGGCTTGCTCCGCCGTCTGCCGAACACCTTTTTGGATCGGACGATTTCGGCAGGGACATTTTCTCAAGGGTGCTGCACGGAGCAAGGCTCTCCCTCTGGGTCGGATTTTTCTCCTGCTTAGGGTCAGCCGTTGCCGGAACGCTCTTGGGCCTGATTGCGGGTTTTTACGGCAAATGGGCTGACGGGCTGATCTCAAGGATATTTGACATCATGCTCGCGTTTCCCAGCATCCTTCTTGCGATTGCGATCGTCGCCATTCTCGGGCCATCGCTTGAGAACGCGCTGATTGCGATTGCCATCATCAATATTCCGACGTTTGGAAGGCTCGTCCGTTCGAAAGTGCTCAGTATCAGGCAGGAGGAGTATATTCTGTCTGCGAGAGCCGTCGGTATGTCCAACATCCGCTTGATGTTCAAGCATATTCTCCCAAACAGCATGGCGCCTGTTATCGTGCAAGCAACGCTCAATATCGGAACTGCGATTATTGAAGCCGCGGCTCTCGGCTTTTTAGGATTGGGGGCTCAGGCTCCAAATCCCGAATGGGGGAAAATGCTTGCCGACGCCCGCCCTTATTTGGCACAGGCTCCGTGGACCTTGTTTTTTCCGGGGATTTCAATCATGCTGGCGGTGCTCGGCTTTAATTTAATGGGCGACGGGCTCCGCGACACGCTTGATCCGAAAACGAAAGAAGGGAAATAAAAAACCCGGTTAACGCTTTCGTTAACCGGGGCCTTTCATTTAATCATCATCGACTTCCAGCTCGCTGTCTTCGCGGTGATACGTTTGGAAGCTTGAGATCAGCGTTTCCAAATGGCAGAGCTGTTCACGGTATTCCACGGCGCTCGCCATGATGGTCAGCATATTGTAATCCAGCAGTTCCTCCTTTAATTTATCCTGGTTTTTCAGGAACGATTCGGTCAAATGCTGTTTGTATACGTCTCCTTCTTCGAGAAGGTCTTCGTTTTCATGCGTTTTGATCCTGCCGACAAACCGCATCAAAATCCGCTCGTGCCAATGCAGAAGATAATCGAGTTCTTCGATCAGCGTATTCTGGAATTCCTCCGGCATGTGATAAAAATCGTTTTCAAGCCGGTGCAGCTTTTTCAGTGTATCAAGCGCGCGGTTTGACGCGATAATCGCCTGTCTGAAAAGGACGAGCTTTCTTGACTTCACGTATGTGGTACGTTTTAAATAGCTCCGTTCTTCTTTGTAAAGCAAGTAAAGATGGTCGACTTTCATCATTTTTTCTTTCAGTTTTTCGATGTCTTCTTTCAGCATGGTGTGCTCTGTCGTTTTCCGCGTCAACAGCCGGATCCATTTTATCACTTCGTCCGTGTTTTCGACGATATGGCTGACGAGCTTTGTTTCGTATTTAGGCGGCAAAAAGATCAGGTTGACAAGGAACGCGGACAGAACGCCCAGGATGACCGTTGCAGTCCTGATCAATGCGAACATCAAAAAGTTGTCGCCTGAGCTTTCCAGTATGGCAATAACGGTAACAAGAGCAATCGAAATCGTGTTCTCGATCTTCAGTTTTAAGTTAATCGTAATGACAATAACCGCCGTCAACCCGATAATAATCGGACTGGGTTCAAAAATAAGACCAAAAATGATAGCTGTCGCTGCTCCGATAATATTCGCCTGCACTTGATCGACAATCGTCAAAAATGAACGATAGATCGAAGGCTGGATCGCAAAAATGGCCGCAATACCGGCAAAAATCGGGGCCGGCAGGCCGATCCAAGCCGCGAGGTATAGAGCGAGCGTAATGGCAATGCCTGTTTTGAAAATACGGGCACCTAGTTTCATTAGGCTTTACTTGCATCCCTTTCTATAATAAATTCGTTATTTCTGCTAATTTGCCAAACAATAAAGTAATATACAGCGATCTCCGGAAATATTCAACCCATTTTTAAGAAAAAACAAAGCGTTGTCAAAAAACTGCTCCGATAATGTTCAAATGTATAAAAAAGAGAGCAAACATGCTCCCTTTATCACACCTGCTGTTTCAATTGTTTGAACGATTCATCGACGGCCTCAAGCGTATCCGCGATATCTTTTTCCGTATGCGCGATCGTGATAAACCACGCTTCGTATTTTGAAGGGGCGAGGTTGATTCCCCGTTCCAGCATCAGCTTGAAAAATGCGGCAAACTTTTCACCGTCGGTATTTTCGGCCTGTTCGTAATTCTCGACTTTCTCCGTTGTAAAATAGACGGTGAGCGCCCCTTTCAAACGATTGACAGTGATGTCGATGCCGTGCGTTTCGGCATGTTTTAAGATTCCCTTTTCAAGCATGGCGCCGAGACGGTCCAGCTTCTCGTACGTTCCTTTTTCTTTCAGGACTTCAAGACAGGCGATGCCCGATAAAATCGACGCCGGGTTACCAGCCATTGTACCGGCTTGATATGCGGGACCGAGCGGGGCAACCTGCTCCATAATTTCCTTCTTGCCTCCGTAAGCGCCGATCGGCAGCCCGCCGCCGATGATTTTGCCGAGCGCGGTCAGATCAGGCTTAACGCCAAGCAGGTCCTGTGCTCCGCCATACATGAAACGGAAGGCGGTAATGACTTCGTCATAAATGACCAGTGCACCGGCGTCGTGAGTCAGCTGATTCACCTGTTCGAGAAAGCCGCTTTTCGGTTCAACGATCCCGAAGTTTCCGACGATCGGTTCAACGAGTACCGCGGCGACGTCGTCGCCCCATTTATCAAGAGCTTCTTTATAGCTGTCAATATCATTGAAAGGAACGGTGATCACTTCGTTTGCGATGCTTTTCGGAACCCCGGCGGAATCAGGCGTGCCGAGCGTTGAAGGACCTGACCCGGCGGCGACCAGCACGAGATCGGAGTGGCCGTGGTAGCAGCCGGCGAATTTGATGATCTTCGTCCTTCCGGTATACGCGCGGGCGACGCGAATCGTCGTCATGACCGCTTCCGTTCCTGAATTGACGAATCTCACTTTATCCAAAGAAGGGATGGCTTCCTTCAGCATCTTGGCAAATGTGACTTCGTGCTTTGTCGGCGTACCGTAAAGCACGCCGTTTTCCGCCGCTGTTTGAATGGCCTTTGTAACGTGCGGGTGCGCATGTCCGGTAATAATCGGCCCGTATGCCGCGAGATAGTCTATGTACTTATTCCCGTCAACATCCCAAAAATAGGCGCCCTTCGCTTTTTCCATCGCGACCGGAGACCCTCCGCCCACAGCTTTGTACGACCGTGACGGACTGTTGACGCCGCCTACTATATGTTGAAGAGCTTCTTCATGAAGCTTTTCCGATTGTGTATGCTGCATAATATCCTCCTCATTTCTATAAAGCCTCTGTCTATAGCTATATTGTAACACGTTGTGATCGGAGAGCAAAAATGAAGCGGCGGCGATTTGAACACGAGGGAACTGTTTTTTATAATGAGAAGAAGCAAACGATTAAAATAAACAGGAGGCAAAGCAATGACTGTAGAAATTGGACAAAAGGTGCCTGATATCGAACTGCTGGGCGACCATGGCGAAAAAGTGAAATTGTCAGATTTTCAAGGGAAATATATCGTGCTCTATTTTTATCCGAAGGATATGACGCCAGGATGTACGACCGAAGCATGCGATTTCAGGGACAGCCACCAAAGCTTTGCGGAGCTTGATGCCGTCATTATCGGCGTCAGCCCGGATGATCAGGGAAGACATGAAAAATTTAAAGAAAAACACGATCTTCCGTTTCTGCTGCTTGTCGATGATGAACATAAGCTAGCCGAAGCGTTTGACATATGGAAGCTAAAAAAGAACTTCGGCAAAGAATACATGGGAATCGAACGCTCAACCTTTCTCATCGATAAAGAAGGCCGCCTTGTAAAAGAATGGCGAAAAGTAAAGGTGAAAGATCACGTTGCAGAGGCTCTTCAAGCTGTAAAAGAGGTTTCTGAAAAATAAGAACGGCAAGGGGCCGGACCATTATCAGGTCAGGCCCTGTTTGCCGGGTACATAATTGGCCGGCTGTTAGACCATCATGTAAATATAGAGCGGATTTAACCTGAAAAATGGGGATTTCGAGAGGGATTGGAATTGACAAAGATTCTAATCAGGAGTTACACTATTTATAAACGTTATAATATAAGAATTTTTTTTAGAAGTGAGGTGCATGACGATGGCTGAACATAACCTGAAAGAAGCGTTGGAAGCGTTGAAGGAAACCGGGGTGCGAATTACTCCTCAACGTCATGCCATTCTGGAATTCCTCGTAAATTCTATGTCTCATCCAACTGCCGATGATATATATAAAGCGCTTGAAGGAAAATTTCCAAACATGAGCGTCGCAACGGTTTATAACAATTTACGGGTTTTTAAGGAATCAGGGCTCGTTAAAGAATTGACATACGGAGATTCTTCAAGCCGGTTTGACTTTGTGACTTCCGAGCATTATCATGCGATTTGTGAGCGCTGCGGAAAGATCGTGGACTTTCATTACCCTGGGCTCGACGAAGTAGAGCAGCTCGCTTCACACGTGACAGGATTTAAAGTCAGTCACCATAGACTGGAAATATACGGTTTGTGTCAGGAATGCGATAAAAAAGAAAGCCATTAAAAAGAGCTGGCCGCTTTTTTAACGGTCAGCTTATTTTTGTTTCAGAGCTTTTCGATTATACGATTCATTAAATTCCTTACCTTCAAGGTTTTTATCAAGAGTAAGAGGTTCCCTGCAGTGCATGCACATATCGACCCGGCCGAGGATCTTGGTCGGCTGTTCGCAGTTCGGACAGATGACTTTGACCGCTTTTGTCGAAAGCATTCCTATCCAAAAATAAACCGCAGTGCTTAACATGATAGACAATACCCCCAAGAGCATAAACACCGACATCACTAAGACCGACGACCTGAAAAAGATTCCGACGTACATAATGATGAAACCGACAAATACCAAGCTTAACGCAAACGTTCTGATTTTGTTGATTTTGCTAGAATATTTCGCCATATCCATCCCCCTCTCTCTAATATAGCATATTGAAGATGTGATATTCTTTAATAAATTGGAACTTTTTTATAGAGAGTTTCCGGGGAATTGATTATAATAATTCAATGTGTTTTCAAAATAAAGGAGTTTTTACTGGCTCGTAGAAGTAGGTAGAAAACGAAAGAGAAGCATTTTGAGCAATGTATTTTACATCGTATTGGAGGAATGGTGATGGAAAATCTTCTCCGTCCGATTTACCAGGAAAGAGCAAGCCGCCCTGATACTTTAGCTGTTATGATTATTGAGAGGAGAAACCAAACCTCATCTGCAACAGATAACTTTGATGCGGCATTATTAGTGATTGTAAGCAAAGCCGAGGAACCGATATTTGTGAAGCATTACGAATTCGACGGAAAAACGGCTTCTCTTCATATCATTTCCGTTGAACAGCTCCAGGAATGGATTTTGCTCGGCACAAACAGAAGAATAATAGATTGGATTCTGAACGGGAAAGTTCTCTTTGACCGAAATGAATATATCGCAAAGCTGATTGAGCAGCTTAATACGTTTCCTTTTTCAGAACGGAAACTGAAAATCGGACTTGAATACGGAAAGTTAATCAGAAGGTATATAGAAGGAAAAGCGTTTTTTGAAGAGGATCAGTTTTTGGATGCATACAATTCAATCGTGCATGCTTTGCACCATTTAGCCAGAATCGAAGTCATAGATAAAGGCTTTCATCCCGAAGTAACGGTTTGGAATCAGGTCCGGCATATGGAGCCGCAGGTGTACAAGCTGTATAAAGAACTGGTAGAAAGCAACGAAAGCCTGCAAAAAAGGCTTGAGTTATTGTTCCTCGCAAGCGATTTTCTCATTCATTCAAAAGCCGAAGTCGGCGCTCAGCATATTTTGGATGTGATGAGCGAAAAAAGCGTATGGCAATTTGCCGAATTGCTGACACACCCAGAGCTCACATATTTTACGGCAGACCTCGGAGTCATCCTCGAGTTTTTGGCCGAAAAAGACCTGGTGGGTATAGAGCCAATTGAAACAAAGGGTCAAAAAATTTTTCACCGGGGATATTTTATCAAAAAAAGTGTTGACTCTGATTCGTGATGGTGGTATATTATTAGACGTCGCTGTTAGCGAAACGTTTTTTTACGAAAGCAGCAGCGACTGAAAAAAATAAAAAACATTTGACACACTTAGTTGAAAATGTTATACTAATAAAGTCGCTTCTTGATGAGGCGGAAATGATCTTTGAAAACTA
>NZ_JBALMR010000040.1:0-10078 GCF_036963165.1 Bacillus sp. JJ675
TCCCATGTTTTATAAAGCATCTCTCCGCCGTTCTGCTGCAAAAATTGAATCACCTGATACATCCTTCCGCCTCCTTAGTTATTCATGACGACGTCTTTTTCTTCGCCTCAAATCGAATCGTAGACGATATCGACGAGACTCGCCCTTGTGACAATGCCGACAAGACGCTTGTTTTCATCGAGGACAGGGACGTATTTGAAGCCTCTTTTCAAAATCTTTCGGACAGTATCGCGGATAAGCGTGTCTTTTTGCACCGAATACACGTCCTGATTGAGAACCTCGCCGACCGTTCCGGCTTTTTTGCGGTTTTGGTCAATGATTTCGACATCGATATAGCCTTTTAACACATTGGCTTCATCAACGACCAGCAATGAATCGACGCGGTGCTGCCTCATGATCTGAATCGCTTCTGAAAGGGTTTTTTCGCTTGTGACGGTGACCGGATTCGGGTTCATTACCTGCTCGACGAACTCGACATCGGGCCGCGACTGAAGAAGCCGTTCCTTTCCGATAAACTCCTCGACGAATTCGTTTGCCGGTTGGCGCAAAATCTCATCAGGCGTTCCGACCTGAACGATTTCACCCGCCCGCAAAATCACGATCCGATCGGCGAGCTTAATCGCTTCATCCATGTCATGGGTGACAAACACGATCGTTTTGTTCAGCGATTTCTGCAGTTTTTTAAACTCTTCCTGAAGCGAATCGCGTGTGATCGGGTCAAGCGCTCCGAAAGGTTCATCCATTAAAATCAACGGCGGCTCTGCCGCAAGCGCCCTCAGCACCCCGATTCTCTGCTGCTGTCCGCCGCTTAATTCGTGCGGGTAGCGGTTCAAATATTCCGGTCCCATATCGACGAGCTGAAGCAATTCCTCCGCCCGCTGTTTTCTTTTTTCTTCCGGCCATTTCAAAAGCTTTGGCACAAGGGCAATATTTTGCTGGATCGTCATATGAGGAAACAACCCGATTTGCTGAATAACATAGCCGATTTTCCGGCGCAGCTGGACGGGATCCTGATCCAAAATGTTTTCTCCATCGATGTAAATGCTTCCTGAAGTCGGCTCAATCAGCCGGTTGATCATTTTCATCGTCGTCGTCTTCCCGCATCCGCTGGGCCCGATAAAGACGATGAATTCCCCCTTTTCTATATCAAGGTTGATATTGCTGACGGCCTTTTTGCCGCCTTTATAAACCTTGGATACATTGTCTAACTTCAGCATCAGCACACCTCCGCTTGAATGTTTTTTAAAAATTGCAACATCTCATCCATTATAAAATACACTTTGTAAAATAAAAAGTTTACAATGTGTTCATATTATTTGAATAAGACATAAAAAAATATATTCAGTCTTGATGAGATCGGCCATTCTTAAAATAACTGCCGTTTTCTTTCATTTACTGATGTTTTATTGTTTTCAAGAGGAAAGTCATTTATGATATATTGGCATTAAAATTGGCTGTCTGAAGGGATGATATGCTTTGGAAGAAAAAGCTTTGCAAACGGTTGAACAAGCGAAGGAGCACTTTATCGAAAAAATCGCTGAAAATATGAATACGTACGGTATATCATCAACTGTCGGCCGCGTTTTGGGAATCATCTACATGAACAGAAAGCCGCTGACGTTAAACGAACTGTCCGAGGCGACGGGCATGAGCAAAACGAGAATGAGCCAGGTCGTACGCGAAATGCTCGACTTAAATATAGCAGAAAAGGTCTTTGAAAAAGGCGTCCGCAAAGACTTGTACGATGTCGAACAGGATTACTACCAGACGTTTATTTCACTGTTCACCGCCAATTGGAGCAAGGTCGTCAAAAAAAACCGGATGATCGGAAAAAAGATAAGAAAAGAGCTGCTGGATGCGCTTGAAGAGGAAAGTCTTTCACCCGAAACAGAGGAGAAGATCAACGACCTGCTAGAGGAAACGAAAAAATGGCTCGATTACTGCCAATGGCTTGACAACCTGATTGAATTCCTTGAAAGCGAAGACATCTTCAAATACGTACCCAAGCCGTAAAAAAAGCTGCAGACCGTGCAGCTTTTTTGCTTTATCCCGCCAAAACCGGAAACATTCCTTTCAGCCCCGTTCCGATCATGCCGACGGCGACTACCGCCAAGATCAGGCCCATCAGCCGCGTGATGACGTTCATCTCCGTCTGTCCGAGCCTTTTTGCGATAAACGTGGAATAATGAAAAGCTATAAAGGTTAATAACAGTACGGCGGCGATCCCGACGATCATTCCGCCGAAATGAATCAGGCTGCGGCTTCCCGCCGAAAGGCTCATTACAGTGGCGATCGTTCCCGGTCCGGAAATAATCGGAATGCTGAGAGGCGTCACGGAAATATCCTCTTTTTCTTTGCTTTCCTGATGCTCATTTTTGTGGAGCGACTGAACGTGCGATTGCTTGGCATTGAGCAGATTGTAGGCGATTCCGAAAATAAAGATGCCGCCTGCAACCCGCAGGGCGTGGATGTTAATGTCAAAAATGCGAAAGATCATTCCGCCGAAGATGAGAAACGCAAGTAAAATAAGAAATGACAAAATGGCAGCCTTTCTCGCCAAAGCGGTGCGCTCCTCCGCTTGATAGCCCTCAGTCAGAGCCAAAAAGAGCGGAACATTGCCGATTGGATTTGTGACGGCAAACAATGAGACGAAAACATGGATGATAAAAGAAAACATAGGTTCTCTCCTTTCGTAAAGATATTCGATCATTACCTCGGGACGTGTTTGCTTAAACATTGATCAGGTCTATACAACCAGCATCTTTTTCATTTATAATGCAACATAGTACAAAATAACTATTTTTTTAAAAGGGAGACAATATTTAATGACATGTACCAAATGCGGCCATCAAACAGATGGCGGAAAATTTTGCGAAAACTGCGGAGCAAGCCTTTCCGCTGAACACGACGGCGGGCAGCCGGCCGGAGAATCAGTGCAGGCCAAGCAATACGTTGATGCGGCAAAAAAAGCCTCTTCGATGTATTTTTCTTTCTTTGTGCGCGTCATGAAGCGCCCGTATGCAGAAACGAAAAAGGCCGGAGAAGAGCATATGCTGAACAGCATCATCACGATGGTGATCTTTGCATTGACCGTGCCGCTCATGTTTTATTTCGGTTTAAAAAGTTTTTACGCTTCTATGGGCACATATTCCGGAATATTCGGCAGAACCGGCGTCATGCCCGGATTTTTTGACATCGTGGTAAAGCCTGCTTTTACGTTTGCTATTTATATTTTCTTATTATTTGTGTTTACATACGCAGGAGTGCGAATTCAAGGGATTCAGGCTTCATTTAGGGAAGTGATGGGCCGCTTCGGCGCCGCCCTCATTCCTTTTACAGCTTTATTGCTTTGCTCATTCTTGTTATCGCTTTTGAAAACAGACTTATTTTTATATCTATTATTTTTCGCTTTTTGCGGCATCGCGTTTCTCATTCCGCCGGCCGTGCTGTTCAGCTACCGCGAGAAAGCAGCGGGCTCCATCGATTTCATCTACACGACGCTTCTCGTTTACCTGGCGACGTTTATCGCTGTCCGGATCATGGGAAATCTGTTTCTTGAATACATAATAGATATCTTGCGCTCCCTGTTAGGATCGCTGTTTTAAATCAATCAGAAAAAAAGCCTTTTTTCGCTTAGGAAAAAAGGCTTTTTTATATTATTCAATTGATGTCAGAAGCAGCTCACCGTTTTCTACAACAGCATGATATGTCCAATTATAGGTTTTCAGCTGCTCTTTTCCGTTTTTGATAATGTTGATTTTCTCAAGCGTTTTTATCGTCACGTCTGAGCCGTCCTGACTCCAGCTTTTCACGCTGACATCGGCGACTTCTTCTTTTGTGCCGCTGTGATTCAGTTTCGCAACGAGCGCTTTTTGGTCGGCGTATAGCTGGCTTCCTGCTTTCAAATCGTCTGCGACAAGCTCGAAATCATTGCCATTGACGGCGTTTTGCAGGTCGTAAACATACCCTTCAATCGCTTGAGTCACTTTTTGATCTGTCAGTTCTCCGCCCGCCGGAACGTTTTTGGAAGTGCCTTTAGCTGAAGCCCATGCTGATGTATATTGTTTCGGATTTTCGTCTTTGATCTCTTTTTTGTTTTTGATATACACTAACGCAGAATCGCTTTTTTCGACCAGCCACTTTTTATCGTCTTCGGCGTATACCAATGTGTATGTATGGCCGTTTTCGTTTTCCGCCAAATCCGGCGCGCTGTAATCGTCATAGTAGGCCGATTTGTGCTTTTCAATGCCGCTGACGTCCGCTTTCCACTTGCCGCCCTCGTGATACAGCCGGAACGAATCAAGGTCAAAGGCAGTGGATAGGTACGTTCCTTTATAATACGTATTGCTGCTCTTCATCCCGCCGATTATCTCTTTTAAATCGCTTTTAAAAGAAGGTGCGGCAACGGTCATGCCATTGACGCTTCCATTTGCAAAAGCCTTCATCGTTTCCTTCGTATTTTGAACGACCGTGTTCATGATCATGTTCATAAAACCTTGGTCAGAAGCGAGATTGACTTTGATTTCGGCATCTTCAATCGGCGTTTTTTCGCTTTTCAGATTCCCCCACGGAAACTCCGCTTCGACAGCGGCAGACATCGAACCGTCCGTCAAAACGGGACCGAATGACGTTCCTTGAAAAGGATTGATCTTTACTTTTTGACCGTTGATCCATAACGTTCCTTTCAGCTTATCATAACCGTCGTCAAAGACGAGCTTCGCTTTTTTCGCATCAAGGGACACATCAGCGCTTGCGTCCTCGTCCAGCGCATTGATATGCTTCGATTTTTTCAGTTCGCCGATATCGGAGTTCAGTTTTGCTTCCACATCGTACGAACCGGGAACGAACGGGCCGAATTTTTTCTCGAAGTTTTCCTTTTCCGTTGTCAGCAGCTTTTTATTGTTTAGGTAAAGGCCGGCGCCTTTCTCGCTTGCCTTAACCGTCAAATAAACCGGCTTCACATTCAGCACATAGCGGTCATAAATCAAAAATTGTTTTCCCGCTTTTTCGATGGAAACAAGACCGTCCCCGCTCTGATCCTTCAAAGACTTGATAAGTTCTTTTTTCTCATCGGGGTGATCGTTTAAATATGTCATCAGCGGTTTGACGTTCTGTTTCGTAATCGTCAAGTCCACGTCTGATGAATGAAGCAGTTCCGCGACCTTTTTTTCATCGTTTTGCTTCAGCGCGCTTTCAAAGTCGCCGATTAATTTTTCCTTTGACGTCAAGGCTTCTCCGGCCTTATAGCCCGCAAACAGGAGGACGCATACCGCGGCAATCGCCGCCCAGATCATCATGCTTTTCCTTGAGATTTTTCGCTTATGTACCGGATCTTGATTGACGGGTTCTTCCGCGTCAGTTTGCCTGCCATTCACAGGAGTCCCGCAATGTTTGCAAAATTGCGCTTGCTCTGCCAGCTCGCGCCCGCATTCTTTACAAAAATTCATGTCTTTCCTCCTATTATTCTCTTTCTATAATAGTTATTTTATACTATATTTGTGAAAAGGAGGAGTGTTTTCATAAATAAAAAAACCAAACGAATTAGTCTATCATCCGTTTGGTTTGGTGTTACACGATTACTTCAGAAAGTACTTTTCAATATCATCCAGCATCAGATTCGCTGCAAGTACGCCACCTGCCGTATTCCAGACGGCGTCATCTACTTTATGAACGTTGCCTTTTTTATAAACGCCCAAGTTTTTGAAAAGCTGATCATTGACGTAGTCCTTCTCGATCGCGCTTGCTTTGTCATCTCCAGTCTCATACGTGTAATAAAAGAGCACGTCCCCATCCATATCCGGAATTTGTTCTTTCGTCACTTTCAATTGTCCCAAATCGTTGGCTTCCTGCCCTTTTGGCCTTGCAAAGCCGAGCTGGTCAAGAATCGTTCCGGCAAATGAGGCTTTATGATAAATGCGGGCATCGGCATCTGTAAAGCGGACGAGTGAGACCTTTTGCTTCACCTTGTCACCGAGCTTGTTATGAATGTCCTCGACCCGCTTATCAAAATCGGCGATGACTTGATCGCCTTTTTCTTTTTGATTCAGCGCTTCAGCCGCCAGCTTAAAGTTGCCTTTCCAATCCCCTGACAGCGTTTCGGCAAAGACGGTCGGCGCGATTGCGCTTAATTTGTCGTACACTTCTTCCTGGCGCACTTTGTTCCCGATAATCAAATCAGGCTTTAGGCTGGCGATTTTTTCGATATTCGGCTGCACTTCCGTACCGACGTTTTCAACGCCGTCCATTTTCGATTTGATGTGCTTATACCACGGGTCACCGAGCCATGACTGAACGGCTCCGACAGGTTTGACGCCGAGAGCAAGCACGGCCTCTGTCGCTTCATTCGTTAACACGACGACCCTTTTCGGCGTTCCTTTAATGGTCGCCGTTCCCATTGCATGCTTGACCTCATATGAGCTTTCCGCCTTTCCTGAGCCTTTATTCGAACCTGCAGATTTCTGATTCCCGCAGGCCGAAAGTATCAGGAAAAGCGCCGCAAAAAGCGCAACCCATTTTATTCGTTTCATCGGCATATGTAAGTATCCCCTTTTTCAAATGATTTTCATTATCAATTAGATTATATAATGTGTAAGCGGATTGTCAATATGAAATCCTGCAGACTATTCATCTTTGATGGTAAGATGAATGGAGATTGGGGGATTTGCAAATGTTCAAACTGGTGCTGTCGGTTTTGTACCTTTTCGGATTTGTTATGTTAAGCAGTTGGTCGGTTTCATTTGGAGAAATAATTGGAACAAATGATTTTTCAACTTTACCGCAATTTATGTTAGCAATGCTATTTACACTTATGATCGGGTGCTATGTTAGTCTTCCTTTGATTTATCATAAGATCAGGAAATCAGAACATTTACTTTTTAAAAATAAAAAAGTAATTCTGATTAGCTTAGGGTTGGGAATAATGTTATCCAGCACAGCATATATCCTTCATGATTTTCTCTCCTCAATGATGATAGCGGTATTATCTATTATAGGCTTCATCATGATTGGTCTTACCGGATTCCTCCCGGCCTATTTGCTAAAACCATCGAACAACAAATAAAGCTTGGCCGCGTCATGCGGCCAAGCTCTTTTTATGCTTACTTGCTTAAGTTGTAGAAAGATTGAATTCCGTGGTACTGCGCAGTTTCAGCCAGTTGGTCTTCGATGCGAAGAAGCTGGTTGTATTTCGCAACACGGTCCGTACGGGACGGAGCACCTGTTTTGATTTGTCCTGCGTTTGTTGCAACTGCGATGTCAGCGATTGTGCTGTCTTCAGTTTCACCGGAGCGGTGAGAGATAACAGCAGTGTATCCTGCGCGTTTTGCCATTTCGATCGCATCGAATGTTTCAGTCAGCGTACCGATTTGGTTAACTTTGATCAGGATAGAGTTGCCTACGCCGTTTTTGATGCCTTCAGCAAGTTTTTTCGTGTTTGTAACGAACAGGTCGTCACCGACAAGCTGAACTTTTTTGCCAAGGCGCTCAGTAAGAAGTTTGTGGCCTTCCCAGTCGTTTTCGTCAAGGCCGTCTTCGATTGAGATGATTGGGTATTTAGAAACAAGCTGTTCATACCAGTCAACCATTTCAGCAGATGTTTTCACAACGCCTTCTCCGGACAGATGATATTTGCCGTCTTCTTTGTTGTAGAACTCAGAAGATGCAGCGTCCATTGCAAGTTTGACTTGTTCGCCAGGTTTGAAGCCGGCTTTTTCGATCGCTTCAACGATCGTTTGAAGCGCTTCTTCGTTTGATCCAAGGTTTGGAGCGAATCCGCCTTCGTCACCGACAGCAGTGTTCAGGCCTTTTGCTTTCAGGACAGCTTTTAAGCTGTGGAAAATTTGAGCTCCCATGCGAAGCGCTTCGCGGAAGTTTTCCGCACCGACAGGCATGATCATGAATTCTTGGATGTCAACGTTGTTGTCCGCATGCTCCCCGCCGTTAACGATGTTCATCATCGGTACAGGAAGCGTTTTAGAGTTGAATCCTCCAAGGTATTGATATAGAGGAATTTGCAAGAAATCAGCAGCAGCGCGGGCAACGGCCATTGATACGCCAAGGATCGCGTTAGCGCCGAGCTTGCCTTTGTTTTCAGTTCCGTCAAGTTCGATCAACAATTTGTCGATTGCTACTTGTTCTGTAACGTCAAAGCCGAGAAGCTCCGGAGCAATGATTTCGTTTACGTTGTTAACGGCAGTTAAAACACCTTTGCCAAGGTAACGGTCTTTGTCGCCGTCGCGAAGCTCAACCGCTTCGTATTCGCCTGTGGAAGCGCCGCTTGGAACAAGCGCGCGTCCGAAAGCTCCTGATTCTGTGTATACTTCGACTTCAACCGTCGGATTACCGCGGGAGTCTAATACTTCGCGTGCATAAACATCAACAATGTATGGCATGTTTGTTTCTCTCCTTTGAATCTTATTTTTGAATTAGTGAGGTTCCTGTCATTTCTTTCGGTTTTTCGACACCGAGCAAATCTAAAAGCGTTGGTGCAAGGTCTCCGAGAATTCCGCCTTCCCTTAGTGTCACGCCTTCTTTTGTGACGATTACGGGAACCGGGTTTGTCGTATGGGCGGTGTGCGGCTTGCCTTCTTCTGTAATCAGCACGTCCGCGTTGCCGTGGTCGGCCGTGATGATTGCGTGGCCGCCTTTTGCAAGAATCGCGTCAACGACTTCGCCCAGGCATTCATCGACCGCTTCGATCGCTTTGATCGTCGGCTCGACTTTACCGGAGTGTCCAACCATATCCGGGTTGGCGAAATTGAGGATGATTGCGTTGTGCTTGTCAGCCTCGATTTCTTTCACGAGCGCGTCTTTCACTTCATAGGCGCTCATTTCAGGTTTCAAGTCATATGTCGCAACTTTCGGCGAATTGATGAGAATCCGTTCTTCGCCCGGGAATTTCTCTTCGCGTCCGCCGCTCATAAAGAAGGTCACGTGCGGATATTTTTCGGTCTCTGCAATGCGGAGCTGCTTCAGTCCGTTTTGGGATAAAACTTCTCCTACCGTATTGTCGAGATTGACCGGCTTGAATGCCACGTATCCGTCAACCGTTTCACTGAAGTGAGTCAAGCAGACGAAATAAAGGTTTTTCGGATGCTTGTCACCGCGGTCAAAATCGCGGAAATCGTCATTCGTGAACGTGTTGGAAATCTGGATCGCACGGTCCGGTCTGAAATTGTAGAAAATCACCGCGTCGTTGTCTTTGATTGTCGCAACAGGCTCTCCGTTTTCTTTTGTGATGACGGAAGGGATGACGAATTCATCGTAAATGCCTTTTTCATAGGAATCCTTCACAACATCAAACGGATTTTTGTATGCAGGCCCTTCGCCGTATACCATGGCGCGATACGCTTTTTCAACACGGTCCCAGCGTTTGTCGCGGTCCATTGAGTAATAGCGGCCTGACAGCGTCGCAATTTCGCCGACGCCGATTTCTTCAATTTGTTCCTCAAGCTCTTTGAGATATTTCTCGGCCGTTTGCGGACCTACGTCGCGTCCGTCAAGGAAGCCGTGAATATAGACGTTTTGAACGCCTTCTTTTTTCGCAAGCTTTAAGAGCGCGTACAAATGGTTGATGTGGCTGTGAACCCCGCCGTCAGACAGCAGTCCGAACAGGTGAAGGTTTGTGCCTTTTTCTTTGACGTGCTTCATCGCGTTTAGAAATGTTTCGTTCCGCTCAAATTCGCCTTCGCGAATCGCTACGTTGACGCGCGTCAGGCTTTGATAGACGATCCGTCCGGCGCCGATATTCAAGTGGCCGACTTCAGAGTTTCCCATTTGCCCTTCGGGAAGTCCGACCGCTTCGCCTGAAGCTGTCAGCGTCTGATGCGGATACTTGTTCCAATAGCGGTCAAAATTCGGTTTGTTCGCTTGGGCTACTGCGTTTCCGACAGTTTCGTTTCTTAGTCCAAACCCATCCAAAATGATGAGTGCGGCTAATTTGTTACTCATATTGACCTGCCTCCAATAATTGAACGAAAGACTGAGGCTCAAGGCTTGCGCCGCCTACAAGAGCGCCGTCGATATCAGACTCGGCCATGTATTCTTTAATGTTCGCAGGTTTTACGCTGCCGCCGTACTG
>NZ_JBALMR010000040.1:10111-87916 GCF_036963165.1 Bacillus sp. JJ675
ATGCGGATGCTGTCGGCTGCCGCTTGTCCGAATTCTGCAGCGACCGTTTTGCGGATGTGTGCGCACACCTCGTTTGCGTCTTGTGCTGTTGAAGATTTGCCTGTTCCGATCGCCCAGATTGGCTCATAAGCGATAACAGAAGCAGACACCTGGTCAGCCGTCAGTCCGGCGAGCGCTTTTTTCACTTGATCTGCAACAAGGGCATTTGTTTTACCGGCTTCACGCTCTTCAAGCGTTTCACCTACGCAGATGATCGGCACGATTCCGTGTTTGAAGGCTGCGTGCGCCTTTTTGTTTACGGTCTCGTCGGTTTCGGCGAACATTTCGCGGCGCTCAGAGTGGCCGATCACGCAATATTGAACCCCGATGTCTTTCAGAGCAACAGGGCTGATTTCTCCGGTGAAAGCGCCGCTTTCTTCAAAGTGCATGTTTTGCGCGCCGACTTTCAGGTCGGTGCCTTTTACAGCTGATGTCAGCTTTTCAAGGAACAGCGCAGGCGCACAGACAACGGCTTCTGCTTTATCTGCTGCGGGAATGGAAGATTTCACTTCTTCAACGAAGCTGACAGCTTCTGAAAGCACTTTATGCATCTTCCAGTTACCGGCTATAATTGGTTTTCTCATGTGCTCCACTCCTTATGCTGTGTGTTTTGCTTACTTGTCGTTCAAAGCTTTGACGCCAGGAAGTTCTTTTCCTTCCATAAACTCAAGAGAAGCTCCGCCGCCTGTTGAAATGTGGCTCATTTTGTCAGCAAGACCGAACTTTTCAACTGCAGCTGCAGAGTCTCCGCCGCCGATGACAGAGTATGTATCTTTTGCCTCTGCTAAAGCTTCAGCGACAGCTTTTGTTCCTTTAGCGAACGCATCGAGTTCGAATACGCCCATCGGTCCGTTCCAAACGACAAGCTTGCTGTTTTTGATGACGTCGGCATACGTTTTCTGAGTCTCAGTACCGATGTCGAGCGCTTCCCAGTCGCTTGGGATTTCGCTGATCGGAACGATTTTCGTATTGGCGTCATTTGAGAAATCGTCGGCAACAAGCACATCTTTAGGCATGTAGAAATTCACGCCTTTTTCTTTGGCGCGGTCCATGAACGACTTGGCCAGGTCAATTTTGTCCTCTTCAAGAAGGGATTTTCCGACTTCATGGCCGAGCGCTTTGACGAATGTATAAGCAAGACCGCCGCCGATGATCAGATTGTCGACTTTTTCAAGAAGGCTTTCGATCACGCCGATTTTGTCTTTTACTTTCGCTCCGCCGATGATCGCTGTAAACGGACGATCAGGGTTTGAAAGGGCTTTTCCAAGCACTTCAAGCTCTTTTTCCATCAGGAAGCCTGCCACAGCCGGAAGGTGCTCAGCGATTCCTGCTGTTGAAGCATGGGCGCGGTGGGCCGCTCCGAATGCGTCATTGACATATACATCCGCAAGGTCGGCAAACGCTTTTGACAGCTCGGGATCATTTTTTTCTTCTCCCGGATAGAAGCGTACGTTTTCCAAAACGAGAATGTCTCCGTCCTTCATTTCGGAAATTTGCGCTTTTACGGCGTCGCCGTATGCTTCATCCGCTTTTTTCACCTCTTTGCCAAGCAGTTCTCCGAGGCGGGCCGCCACAGGAGTCAAACGAAGCTCTTCCACAACCTGTCCTTTTGGACGGCCGAGGTGGCTTGCGAGAAGAACTTTCGCACCTTGCTCAGTCAAATATTGAATCGTCGGAAGTGCGGCGCGGATTCTCGTCTCATCCGTCACTTTCCCGTCTTTCATCGGCACGTTGAAGTCAACGCGGCAAAAAACAACACGGCCTTTTACATCAATGTCTTTTACTGATTTTTTGTTCATGGCTTTTAGGAGATCCTCCTTTGATTGATTTACAAGCCCGAAAACGGAAATCCCCAAATGCGGCGTTTTCATTCGACTTCCAAGGCGCCGCATACGGAAAAAGGGAAAGGGAGTGTCTGTCCCCTTCCCTTGTCCGCTTTCATTATAGCGCTTCTCTCTTAAAGAACCAAGTCCGATTCTATTTTATTAAAGACCTTGTTTTGCAATGTAAGCTGCAAGATCTACAACACGGTTAGAGTAGCCGCTTTCGTTGTCATACCAAGAAATGACTTTCACCATGCTGCCTTCCATAACCATTGTAGAAAGGGCATCGATTGTAGAAGAGTTTGTGTTGCCGTTGTAGTCTTTAGAAACAAGCGGCTCTTCGCTGTAGCCAAGAACGCCTTGAAGTTCGCCTTCTGCTGCTTCTTTAAGCGCTGCGTTTACTTCTTCTGCTGTTACTTCTTTATCAAGTTCCGCAACAAGGTCAACAAGTGATACGTTTGGAGTCGGAACGCGCATTGCGCCGCCGTTCAGTTTGCCTTTGAGTTCAGGCAGTACAAGAGAAACGGCTTTCGCAGCACCAGTAGTTGTCGGAATGATGCTTTCTGCTGCCGCACGCGCACGACGGTAGTCTTTGTGCGGAAGGTCAAGGATTTGCTGATCGTTAGTATATGAGTGAACAGTTGTCATCATACCGCGTTTGATGCCGAATTTGTCGTTAAGCACTTTTGCAAACGGCGCAAGGCAGTTTGTCGTACAAGATGCATTAGAGATGACATGGTGGTTTGCAGCATCGTATTTATCTTCGTTAACACCCATAACGATTGTGATATCTTCTTCACTCGCAGGAGCTGAGATGATGACTTTTTTCGCGCCAGCTTCCAAATGTTTAGCTGCATCAGCGCGTTTTGTGAAGAAACCAGTTGATTCAACGACGATTTCAACGCCTTTTTCTCCCCAGCTTAATTTAGCAGGGTCGCGTTCAGCTGTTACTTGGATCGTTTGACCGTTAACAACAAGGTTGTTTCCGTCAACAGACACCTCTGCGTCAAGTTTGCCGTGAACTGAATCATATTGTAATAGGTGAGCAAGCATGTTAGCGTCTGTTAAATCGTTAACCGCCACAACCTCAACATCAGGATTATTTAACGCTGCACGGAATACGTTGCGTCCAATACGACCAAAACCATTAATACCGACTTTTACTGCCATGATGATTTCCTCCTTTAAGTAAGTAAGAGATATTTTAATTTATATTGAGGGAAGAAACTTCCCTTAATAACTGTTTTGCGGCTCCTTCGTCAGTGATCAGAACCGTGTTGCGCGGCTTTTTAAAATAGGCCTCAATGGCCTCCGCCTTTGATGAGCCTCCCGCCACCGCGATGATGTTCGGGATCGAATCGAGATCCTCAAGCTGAATGCCCACGCTGTGCACCTTGTGAATGACTTCTCCGTGGCGGTCAAAATAATAGCCGAACGCCTCTGCAACAGCTTCGTTTTCTTCTATCTTCCGCAAATCTTCCTCCGGCGTATTCCTTCGTTCAGCCATTGTTTTAGCATCCCCGATACCGTGGATGACCATACTGGATGATCGAATCGTTTGCAGCACTTCCTTGATGGAAGGCTCTTCGATGATAGAAGAATAGGCTTCTTTGCTCAGCTGCCCCGGCACGAATAACAGTTTGTATGTACCGGAAGCTTTTTCAGCCATATGGGCGCAAATCGTGTTCGCCTGATTTCTGACGTTTTCGCCGAGTCCGCCTCTTGCCGGAACAAAAAGCAGTTTGCGATTTTTCGAGTCGGGCGTCATCATTTCAGCCACAGCTTCGAGGGTCGTGCCTCCGGTTACGGCGACGATATTTTCCCCTTGAAACCTGTTTTTCATGCATGCGACGGCCGCTCTCCCCATCTCTTTTTTGACCCATGGGGAATGGTCGCTGTCTCCGGATACGATGATAACCTGTTCAAGATTCAGCCTCTCTTTTAATGTATTTTCCAAAAGAGTCAACCCTAAAACGTCTTTCATCGTATCTTCGAGGATGTACAGCAGGTCAGAGCCTTCAGGTGTCAATGTCATGCCGCTCGTTTTGATCTCGAGAAGATTTTGTTCTTTTAAAAACTGAACCTCCGCCCTTAATACGCGTTCGCTTATGCCGAGGCTGGCGGCGAGGCTTCTTCTGCCGATCGGTTCAGTCAGCCTTATGTACTGCAAGATTTCGTACCTTTTTTGCATGACATCGAGAAGATCCGGCAATAATTTTTTTTGAGCCTGTATTAATTGATTCATGCCAAAACGTTCCTTTCATCTCGTCCTGGACAAAAAATGTCCCACTGTGACTGAAAACGTCCCGCCTCAGCCAAAAAAAATTACTCCTGCTTACATGTCTTATTGTAACAGGGTTAAAATGTTTATTCAACTGTTAAGAAACCAATTCCTTGACAATATTCGCACCGTTTCGACAAAACGTTTTTTTGTCATCATCAATTGTTTCCTATTATTCTCCAGCTTATACAGCAACTGATCAAAAGGTGCAGACGAAAAAAAGCCCTTTTCTCGAAAGGGCCTTAAAGCGCTTTTATTTTACCCAAAGCTTTTCTATCTCTTCCAGCGACTTATTCTTTGTTTCTCTTTCAATATTTTAATAGACTGAATGTGCAAATATTTTATTAAAATACGATTATCTCCGGCGTTCAGATGTTTCCCGGCTTTCAACTTGAATAGACATAAAAAAGCAATGGATTGGCTTCCCATTCCATTGCTTTTTTTCGGCTTTTGTCAGCTTTTCCAGACGTCTGCGATGATTTCGAAGGACCGCAGCCTGTCTGCATGATCAAAGGTTTCTGAGTTCACGATGATTTCGTTTGCCTGTGTCGTTTGAATGAAGTCTTCAAGCTTTGCTTTCACTTCTTTCGGTCCGCCGATGATCGTTGAGCTGAGCTGTTCATTGACCATCGCTTTCTCGCGCGGGGACCAGATCTGGTCCATATCGTCAACAGGCGGCTTAAGCTTTGTCGAATTCCCGCGGACGAGGTCCAAAAATTTCTGATAGTGTGATGTCGCAAGATGCTGCGCTTTTTCATCAGAATCAGCCGCGATCACCGTCACTCCGACCATCGCATACGGTTCATCCAGCACGCCGGGTGTAAATAAACTCCGGTACAGCTCTAAAGCGGGAATCGTATTAGCCGGCGAAAAATGAGCCGCAAATGCAAACGGCAAACCGAGCTCACCCGCGAGACGGGCGCTGAATCCGCTCGAACCGAGAAGCCATATCGGCACATTCAGCCCTTCGCCGGGGATGGCGCGCACATGGTTCCGGACATTACCGGACGGCTGAAAATAATTGCGCAGCTCGGCAAGCTGCTCGGGAAAATCCTCGCCGTTGTTAATGTTTCTTCTCAATGCCCTTGCTGTTAATTGATCGGTGCCCGGCGCCCGGCCAAGCCCCAGATCGATTCTTCCCGGATAGAGGGATTCAAGCGTTCCGAATTGTTCCGCAATGACGAGCGAAGAGTGGTTCGGCAGCATAATGCCTCCCGATCCGACGCGGATCGTTTTTGTCCCTCCGGCGATATGGCCGATCAAAACAGCTGTGGCTGAACTCGCCACGCCCTCCATGCTGTGATGCTCGGCCAGCCAGAACCGGTGATAGCCCCATTTTTCGGCGTGACGGGCCAAATCCATGGAATTCTGAAAGGATTCTTCAACAGTCCCGCCTTGGACGACGGGAGACAAATTCAATACGGAGTATTTGGTGTTTTTGAAATGCTGTCCAGGCATGTTTTCTCCTTCTTCCTATTCGATATCGTACTTAGACGATACCACAACAGAAGATGATAATTAAAGAAATTAGTTCGATCAAATTCGAACCGTTATTCAAAAAAACCGCCTCCTTAATGCGGAGGCAGTCATTTTTACGCCAGTTTTCGTCCTTTGACGAGATAAGCGATGGTAATGAGCAAGTATATTCCTGCCGTCACCAACGTGATAGCAATCGAAGTTGTCCAAATGACGCCGATTAAAATTGCCAAAAGCGCCAGTATCGCCAGCCAGGTCGTATAAGGAAAACATTTGACATAGTAGCCGCCTGGGGCCGTCTGAGTCCGTTTTCTTGACTTCAAGTGGGCGAAGGCGATGACGAGCCAAATCATCAGCACCGTATAGCCTAAAGACCCCATCAAATATTCGAATGCCTGGCTGCCCGCAAAGATTGAAAACAATACGCCTAAATATAAGAAAGAAGTACATAGCAAAATCGCATATACCGGAACCTTTCTGCCGGACAGCTTTGAAAAGATTTTCGGCACCCGGCCGTCTGCAGCCTGTGTATATAATATCCGCGAAGACCCGTAGAGTCCGGAGTTCATCGAAGAGATGACCGCCAATAAAATGACGGCGTTCATGACATGGTCCGCCCCTGGAATTCCGATCAATTTAAACACCATGACAAACGGGCTTTCGGACACCTGATTCACTTGATTCCACGGTATCAGGCTGACGATGATGTAAAACGGAAGGATATAAAAAGCAATAATCCGCGTCAGCGTCCCGCGGACGGCTTTCGGCACAACCTGCTCAGGATTTTTTGTCTCCGCCAATGTCACGCCGATGATTTCGGTTCCTCCGTAAGAGTAAATGACAACAAGCATCGCCGTGACCAGCCCTCCGGCTCCGTTCGGAAAGAACCCGCCGTGATCGGTCAAATGAGAAAAACCTACAGCTGTATGACTGCCAAATGAGAAAAATAATAAAATAAATCCGGCAATAATAAAGACGACAATCACTGTGATTTTAATCAAGGCGAGCCAATATTCCGTCTCGGCAAAGCTTTTAACAGAAAGCAAATTGACGCTTGTAATGACGAGGGCGACAAACAGCGCCAGCACCCACACCGGCATGCCCGGAAGCCAATATTGCAAAAAAGTCGCCGCCACGACAGCCTCTGCCGCAATATTCAACACCCACATTTTCCAATAAATCCAGTCCAAAAAATACGCTGCATAAGGTCCTAAAACCGATTGAACGAGGTCCCTGAACGTTCTCGCTTCGCTGTTTTTGACCGCCATTTCGGCGAGACCCTGCATGATGAACAGCAGGATGATTCCGCCGATTAGATAAGCGATCAGAACCGACGGCCCCGCTAAATCTATCGCATTGCTGCTTCCTTTAAACAATCCGGCACCGATGGCTCCTCCCAAAGCCATCATCATAATGTGCCGCGATGTCATCGTTCTCTCCAGTTTCTGCGTCTTTTTCTCCATTCTTTGCCACTTCCTCTGCTGAAAATAAAAAAGCTCACCGTCTCTTTTCTTCATCATTGAAGATTAAGAGACGATGAGCTATTAAAGCCTACCGCGGTACCACTCTTTTTGATTCCACTAATAGAATCCGCTTGTAAACCCGGTAACGGGGGTTAATCGTAAAGCCTTCAGGAATTGATGTCTTTCCCTGTTAGCAAGTCCACTCCCGGGCGAGTTCAAAGATTCATTAGGCTGCGTCACACCGACCCGCAGCTCTCTTGGCTAATGATTGTCTTCTACTGCTCCCATTCATCGCGTTTCTTTTTGCCTGAAAATTTATTCATTTAATATACGACCTAAATTTCACTTTGTCAATAACAAATAGAGTGATAAAATTAAAAAAACAGAATATTTCTCTATTTCCAGGGAAAATCGCCTTTTCTTTTGCAGAATGCAAGAGGATTTGAGCATGAGTTTTCAGTTGATCGGCCGTTGCATGAACAGATCGACAGGAAAAAACCGGCTGAAACTCCCCGAAAAAAATGGTTGAATCGATATAATATTCAAACTTTACAAAATATTTTAACGATGATAGAGTGGGACCCGAATCAATTGATCAGCTAAAGGAGGAAGATGCATGAAAAAACTGTCGTTGATGGTGATCCTATCCGTATTGACGATCGTATTCAGTACGCCTGCCAGCTTTGCGAAAGACGTGCCGGAAGATAAGTATACCGTGCCGACAAAAGCCGAATTTAGCCAGATTCAACAAGTCTTGGAGAATGCTGATATTAAGACCGGCAGCCTGAAAAAGGATAACGGAGTAATCGTGAATGAACCTCACGAAAAAGTCGGCATCATTTCGGACATCCCCGACAAAAAAGACGACTGGAGCCATGTCAGGTTCCATTCATACTACGCTGATCTGAACAGCGACACGCTCATTGCAGACATCCGGTTTACATTGAAACAAAACGATGACGGTACATCAACAACTGAATACAAAAATGTCACGAACGGCGGCAAGTACGTCGTCAAACATGACAAAAAAGGCAATGTCGTCTATGAGAAAACGACCGGTGATATGTCGATTTTGTGGAGATACTGAATTCTTGCCTGCCCCCCTTTTATAACGCCCTTTTTATCAGGGCGTTTTTTTGTTTTGAATGCCTTCGGACTCCCTTGTTCTATAACGTACAAACCACTAGTTAAAAATTTGTTCTATGACACATATAAACAATATATTTACTTTTATGTATTTTTTAGAATCAATCTACAAAAAACCTCAAATAACGCAATCGGCTTTAATACAGTAGAAGGGTAATATCACCTGATAAAGGCCGTTGTTCCAGGAAGAAAACCGGCGAGCTCAATCTACAACGGATCCCGCATGCAGAACGACAAAGGATGTAGTTATCCCTTCATTTAGAATTCAAAATGTCATCTATGTCTTGACTATCGTATTGGCTGAAATCAATCATTGGTTCGAAATTCTTTTTTTTGTTCTTCACGTTTTTAAGGTATTTTTCAAAAAAGGGTTTATCCAACCTCGGCGGTATATAGCCTAATCGGGTCTTCATAATGTTTTCAACTACGTACATTTTTTTAGAGACGAATATATAATCTTCATTGAGTACCACATAAGCTTCTTTAAAAGAAGAAGCACTTCCTGCCTGTTGAATTTCCTTCTTTAATTTACGTATCTCACCTGTGATGTCGTTTCTTACCTTTCTTGCTTTCTTCAATAAGAATAGAAGATCGACGGTAGGAAGTGTCATCAACTCAGGGGTGCTTTTTTCTAGGTCTTTTTTTGATGCACCTTCTTTGTAAATTACGCTAATTCTTACTCCGGCCTCTTTAACAAGGTCTGAAGGAATGTTCATGGTACAGAATTCGCAATAATATCGTGAAAGGTCTATTTTCTCGGCTTTGCTGCCGCAGTATGGACATGTTTTCATTGTTTAAACTCCTTATTTTAAATGATCATTTCCCCAGCAGCTAAGTACGAGGGGAGGTTGTATATCCACTGAAATCAGACGGATCTTTTCTTCTTCCATCTACAACAACAAAGGTGTTTCGTGAATTGCACCGATGTTTTTATTCTATCATCAAGCCCTTAGGTGCAGCAGATGTAGATACTTTATGCTTGAATAATGATGACAGAAAAACTGTGTGCCAAAGAATTGCTACGGTTTTCTAATTGGTAAACATTATGATAATATCTTTTTTTAATCAGATATACATCTATAGTTTTTATAAAGCTTGCAGCACCGGTTGTTCCGTCTAAAAAATTCAATGACAAGGTTGTGCCCCGGGATTTGTTTTGACTTTGTAAAGATGATTTGGTTGGTTGATTGTATATTCCAAGGTGTTATATCCATTTTCAATGGCCATAATGTCCTTCTTCGGAAGGGCATTCGCTCGCAAATGAAAGACGAGAGTCTTATGATCTCTTTTGGCTTTTTTTCGGGTGCGAAATTGATTGTATAAGCCTAGGAAAACAACTTCTCATCATTTTGCGCTTGAGTCTTTTCATAATCTATATCGTCCATAGATGTCTCGATATAACATGGGGCAGCTTCTAATGATTTTGTTAGCAGCTGTTTAGCATTATCGATTCTTACATATACAGGATTAATCGTACCTTTGCCATCGTAAATATTGAGCGCCCGATCAAACGTGTCAAAAAGTGAGCTGTGAAGAAGTTGCAGTTTTCGGTATATAATAAGGTTCTTGTTCTTTTTCATGGCGTTCCCCTTTTCTTTTTACAACATGGGGAAATGCGACAAATAAGATAGCTATTCCTGTTGCAAAAATGCGGTAATGTTGTCTCCTACAACAATATTCTCACTTTGGCTTTCAAGTTCATGTAATTTGATCATACATCTGTATGATCAAAATCTGTGTGTGCACCAATGCTTCTATCAATTATGCTATAATTAAATTTACTTTATTGTTTGGAGCAGTGATTCTTTGGTCGGGGTCACCTGCTCTTTTTTATTATTTTTGGTTCAAGAACGCAAAGCACGCTTTATAAATTTTTCTACATTTAGTTTTAGATATTGAAGTTTTTTGCCTTCAAAATCAAGCATGATCAAGACGGACTGATGCCGATCGAGACGCCGCATTTGGAGCTGCCGGCTTCACAGACTTATATGATATGGAAAAGAAACAGTGAGCATATTAAACAATTCCACGCCATGTTATGCGAATTTTTGAGGCAGGAACAGATGTAGTGATCAAAAATCAATCTGCCGGTTGACGCATTCCTTTCCAGCGTTCGTTATACTCGTTGCAGAAAGGATTTGATCAACATGACAATGACAATGGGTCCATACATTTTAGTGGTTTTTGCCCTTATGATTTTAAATATGTACCGTGAACGGACAGTGCGGCCCTGGAAGCTGCTATTCTTTCCCATTCTGCTTTTTTGGGGGGTGTCTTCTTCCGTTCAGCCGGGATATTTCAATTCTACACTGCACATCATAATAAGCGGCATTTTACTGGTCATCGGCTTGGGAATCGGATGTGCCATCGGAAAAATGGTGACCGTTCGAATTGATGAGGAAAGCGGAAATATTACATCACGCGGTTCTCTCGGTAGTGTCATCCTCATCATAGCCGTACTGCTGCTTCGGATGGCTTTAAGAACATGGCTGCCAGAGGATAACGAATGGTTTTCAGCGATTGTCCATTCCATGCTGTTCGTCCCGCTCGGCACCATTGCCGCCCGCAATTTCATGCTGTTCAAGGAATACAGCAGGCTCACAAAGGTCAAAGCACAGATTCACTAACTGAAAGAAGGATCTGCATGGTCAGACAATTTTCAGCTCGGCATTATCGACCGCTTTTGCCGAGCTCCATTCTTATTGCAAATCTCATACAATCTCTTTCTTCTCCTGCCAATGCCGATCCGCTCTTTACTGCGGCGGTATTCGCGCTCTTTGTGGCGGCAGTCTGGATCATTCCCCGCCTAACGCCGGTTGCTGCCCTTTTAAGTATATTTGCAGTCCTTTGGCTTTCGGCAGGCTTGTTATGGATCGTGTCCGGGCATGAACAAGGGTCTGCGTTATTTTTAATGGCCTTTTTAACCGTCTATGTCTCTTCAAAGCTTCCGGGAAGGCTATCAGCGATATTCGTTGCGTTTTTGGTCATATTCAACAGCTTGCTGGTCTTTAGCGTTTATCATAGCGGTTTGGGTGTGCTCGTCGATAACGCAGCGGTGATCACCGGGCTGTATATTCTCTTTACCTCTTTCCGCATCAGAAAAGAAGCCCGGTAAGAGACGGAGCGAAATCACGCCAAGCTGGCGCACATGCACAAGGAATTAGAGAAAGCACACGCAGAGCTTCAACAGGCACACCTTGAACTCAAGGAAGCATCAGTCCTTTCCTTGCGGTATGCCGTCCTTGAAGAACGGACGAGGATCGCCCGCGACATACACGACAGCATCGGCCATGAACTGACGTCTGTCATCGTCCAGCTCCAATCGCTTCCGTATGTATTGAAAGGAAGCGCCGAAGATCCGGAAAAAGTCATCCAAAACGTGCTCACCGTCGCAAGGGGATGCCTTCAGGAAGTCCGATCGGTCGTACATCAAATGGGCAAAAGCGAAGCCATGGTGGGACTCGCCGCGATCCGGAGCCTTATTCACCAAACCGGGGAACGCAGCGATTTGGCCATTTCTTTGGATACGTCCGGCCTGCAAGAAGAATCATGGCCGCAAAACATCAGCGAGACGGTATACCGCGTTTTGCAGGAATCGCTGACAAATATTCTGCGCCATGCAGGCGCTTCCCGTGCGGACATCGTCCTGTCAAACGATGAAGGCCGTCTGAATATGACTGTTTCAGACGACGGCAAATTCAGCGGAGATCTCACATTCGGGTTCGGATTGACAGGCATGAAAGAGCGCGCCGAGCAAGCAGGCGGCTCCTTCTCTATCAAGGCACTCCAGCCGAGCGGCATGCAAGTCGAATTACAGTTGCCGCTTTCGCAACAAATCAATAAGGAGGAAGCAGATGAACGATCATAAAATCCGCGTCGCGCTCGCCGACGACCAGCCGCTTGTACGCGAAGGCTTCCGCTATGTCATCAATGCACAACACGATATGACCGTATCATGCGAAGCAGGCGACGGAGACGAAATCACATCACTCGCAAAACAAACAAAACCCGATGTCATCCTCATGGATGTCCAAATGCCGTCTTGCTCGGGCATTGAAGCGACGAAACAGATCATGTCTGCATATCCGGATACGAAAATCGTCATTTTAACGACCTTTGACACTGAAGAATATGTATTTGAAGGCATCCGCGCGGGTGCAGTCGGCTATCTGCTGAAAGATACCCTTCCCGAAGAACTGATTGACGCCATTCGCGCCGCAGCCAGAGGAGAAGCCATCTTCCGGACCGCCACAGCCGCCAGAATCATCAGCGAAACGTTCCGGACAAAACAACAATATCAACCGCAGGACGGAGACCTGCTTGAGCCGTTTACAAAAAGAGAGCTGGAGGTGCTCCAGCAAATGGCCTATGGCTTAAGAAACGAAGACATCGCAGACAAGCTTTTCGTCAGCGAAAGCACCGTCAAGACGCACGTCCACCGCATCCTGCAAAAATGCAGCGCCCAGGACAGGACGCAGGCCGTCGTTTTTGCGATACGGAACGGGATCGTTGAATAGTTTGTTGAACGGAAAAGCTCCGCTGTGTTGATTGTAAAGCAAAGCGGCCGGACAACCTTTCACACCCGATTGTTGTGCAAAAGGTTATCCTGCCGCGGGGTCTTTTTTATATTTCATATTCGCAGCAACAGTTACAGCAGTTCTATCCCAACCTGTTTAGAGAACTTTACCCTTACTTTCTCTTCATTCTCAACGAATATCACCATTGAATGTTTGTCAGCTTTTTTTATTCTGGTAACATTTATAAAATCACCTGCAAAAACGATGCAATCGTTATATGTTATGCTAAGGCCGCACGTTTTTTGATAGACTTCCAGGGTTAAAATCAATTTAAAATTTTGATTATCTTCATATGTATAATTAAATTCACCAGCATCTTGATGTGTGATAATTACCGGTTCATTCTCAAAAAGTTCTAAAAGGTCATATTCATTATACTTGATAAACATTCAAGCACTTCCTCTTCTATGTGCGGGCGTATTTTTCCAGTACCGTGCCTTTCCGGAGGCTGCCTAATATCCGCTGTTTTCTTGTTCACGGTCCAAAAAAATGTCTTCCAGAGACGGTTCGTCGACATGGACCCTGTAAATGTTTACTTTGCAATTGGTTAAGACGCGGATAATGGCGGGGATTTTTTCTTCTGAATTGACGACGAGCGAAAGCTCAGTGTCACGGAAGTTGACTTCCTCGCCTGCTGACTCGAGGAAACTGCTGATCAAGCCGAAATGCTGTTCGGGAATTTGCGAATGCCTGATATAAACCGTAATAGAAGACATGAAATGCTTTCTTAATTCATCGAGCGTCCCTTCGCATAAAATACCGCCATCCTTCATGATCGCAATTCTGGTACAAATCTTTTCGATTTCATATAGATTGTGGGACGTCATAAATACCGTTTTTCCTTCTTTTTGCAGATCGATGATCAGCTTTTGTATATTCAAGGCTGATTCTGCATCGACTCCGGAAGTCGGCTCATCCAAGAAGATCAACTCCGGGTCGTGGATAATGGCTTGGGCGATCCCAAGCTTTTTTTTCATGCCGAAGGAAAAAGTCCCCGCCTTTTTGTCGGCGTGTTCAAGCAGACCGACCCTTGCCAAAACGGACTCGCACTGCTGTCTTGACACGTTTTGTCCGGTCAGCTTGGCGAAGTATTTTAAATGACAGGCCGCCGTCATTGAATCGTAAAAGGTCGAATAGTCCGGCAAAACGCCGATGCGGTGCTTTATATGATCAATAGAAGATTCGTTTAATAGTTGAAAACTGCCGGCTGACGGTTCAATAATTCCGGTGATCATGTTGATGAACGTCGATTTCCCGGCGCCATTGCGGCCGAGGAATCCGTAAATCTCCCCTTTTTCCACCTGAAGATCAACATTGTTTACGACCGTCCTCGATCCGAATGTCTTCGTCAATCCCTTTGCCTCGATCACAACACCCATTATAAATCTCTCCTTTTAAATAAAGCGATGGCCCCGCCAAGCACCGCAATCGCGTAAACGATGTTGATCAGGGTAAAATAATGTCCTAGATTTGAATAATAATAGGGCGACAAATATTTAAACCAGCTGATCATCATATTGTCCGAGAAGATGGCCCATATGCTGAGTGCGGGAAAGAACAGGGCAAACACGATGCCGAAAAACATTGACATAGCAGGCTTTGGAAAGATAACCGAGAATAAGAGATTTAACGCGATTGCCGCTGTCAGAAATGCCATGCTGTCAGCAGCGCTCTGCCATAAAAACGTTTTAGATACGACCATGACCAATATGTATGATGCCAGAATACACGTGAACCAAAACAGCCAGACTCCTAAAAATTTGCCTATGATAATTTTTGGACGCGACGTTTTCGTCACTAGAAATCTTATCGTCCGCGTATAGACCTCGCGGTTGACGATGTCATGGGACAGTCCGGTGATGATCAGGAAACCGAGCAGGAATACGATCATAGCAGTTCCGGCTGCATTGGCGTCGCTTCCCAAATCCAATTCGCCGACCATATCGGCCGGCAAGTTTTCGATGACATCGGCCACCTTAAAGCTCACGAAAAAAATGGTAGCGATCACTATAATCGATTTAATACTTTTAAAAAGACTTTTAAATTCATTCAGACAGATTGCCCTCATCACAAGTCACTCCTTCATCCCTTTATTATAGAGACTGGAGATTATCCGGAAATAATTTTATCCTTAACATTACCTTAAATCGAAAAGTGCGCAGCTTTCTTGACTTTCCCCTCTGCTGGAGGGTTTATACTCGCTTTTAGAAAGGAGGAGATTATAGTTTTGTTTAAAATCAGCGAATTTTCCAAACTGAGCCAGGTTTCCGTAAAAGCCCTGCGGTATTATGATCAGATCGGTCTGTTAAAGCCGGCCTGTACAGATCAGGAAACAGGCTACCGCTATTATGCGGCAAACCAGCTCTTTCTATTGAATCGCATTCTCGCTTTCAAGGAGCTCGGTTTCACGCTTCAGCAGATTGCAGAGCTTATAGAAGAAAATGTGCCGACAGAACAGATCAGGGGGATGTTCCGGCTGAAGAAGGCAGAGATTTTGACGCTCATTGAAGAAGAACAGGCGCGCCTGAAACGAATTGAAGAACGGCTTGAGCAGGTAGAAAATGAAGGATATGGAGACGCCGAGCATGAGATCGTGCTGAAAACAGCGGAAAGCAGGCAGCTCATATCCGTACGGAGGCGGACTTCGATCAATCGAATCCCCGCTCTTTTTCAAGAGCTGGATGGGCGGTTCGATAAGCGGTTCACGGCTTCGCTTCCCAAGATCATTCTTTGGCATGGCTGTGAAGAGTGTGAAGATGCAATTGATTTAGAAGCAGGCTATCTCATCAGCCGGCCGCTGCCGTCTCTTCCGAATGGCAGCGTGCGCCGGCTGCCGGAGATCCCGGTAATGGCGACGCTTCTGCACCGCTGCAATCCGGCAAGCCCCTGCAAAGCAAGCGCGCATCTCGGGGTTTGGATTGAACAAAACGGGTATCGCATAAAGGAAAATGAGCCGCGCCGCGAAGTATTTCTGCACCCTGAACATGAACATTCAAACGATTATATCGCAGAGGTTCAAATCCCGATTGAAAAGGCCGGCATCAGAAAGGAGTTTGGAGCATGACTGATCAAATCATAACTGAATTGAATGTTCCGGTGGCAATGAAAGACGGAACAGTGCTTCGCGCGAATATTTACCGGCCGGCAGGCGAAGGCTCGTGGCCTGTTCTTTTGACCCGCCTCCCCTACGGGAAGGACGTTCCCCATGTGCTGTTAGGTTTTCACGACGTGATTCGGGCGGTTCACAAAGGATATGCCGTAATTCTTCAAGATACGAGAGGACGCTTTTCATCAGACGGGAAATGGGATCCGCTTGTGACGAGCACCCATGAAGCCGGGGATACAGAGGAAACGGTCGATTGGGCGGCAAAGCTCCCCTACAGCAGCGGGCGGGTCGGAATGTTCGGTTCGTCTTATTACGCATTTACGCAATGGGGCGGAATAGAGCGTAAAGCAAAAGCGCTGAAAGCGGCGGCTCCGGCATTTTCCTGGAGCGATCCTTTTGACGGCCTGATATTCCGGGGCGGTGCATTGGAGTTAGGTTTTTTATCTTATTGGCAAATGGGCATGTATCTTGATACATTGCCGGCGCTCTATTCAGACGAACGCGAACTCGCGGCTGCGAGAAAACGATTGATCTCAGACATCGATCAGCTCAAAACAGAGATCGAAGCGCTCCCGCTGAAGGATTTTGCGCCGTTTCAGCGAAACGGCGTCGCTCCTTCTATTCTTGAACTGATCAAGAGGGGGATGGATCGGGAATATACGGCCCATTTATCTGTAAAAGGGAAATATCATACATTCACGACGCCTGTGCTGAATATCGCCGGCTGGTACGATATATTCCTGTCGGGAACGATTGAGAACTTTCTGCAAATGCGAGAAAACGGCGCCACTCCCGAAGCCCGGCAAAGCCGGCTGATCATCGGCCCGTGGCAGCATTTGGATCATAGCCATCAGTCGGGCGAAAAGAATTTCGGATTATCCGCCCATTCCGCTTCCATTGATTTGGACGGCATCCATTTGCGGTGGTTTGATCATTTCGTAAAAGGAATCGATACCGGGATAACGAATGAAGCGCCGATCAAATTGTTCGTGATGGGAGAAAACGTGTGGCGCGATGAATACGAATGGCCGCTCGCCCGCACCAGGTTTACGCCGTATTATTTGCACAGCGGCGGTCAGGCGAATACATTGCATGGCGACGGAACTCTCAGCACGGTGCCCCCTGATGCGGAAGCACCCGATCATTTTGTCTACGATCCGCTGCATCCCGTTCCGACAAAAGGCGGAGCCATCATGATGCCGCCTGATTTTACAAGCGGCGCCCATGATCAAAGGGAAGTTGAAAAGCGGGAAGATGTATTGGTGTATACTTCCCCCGTTCTCGAAGAAGACACGGAAGTGACGGGGCCTGTAACGGTCAGGCTGTGGGCGGTTTCTAGTGCGGCTGACACCGATTTTGTCGCCCGCTTGATTGACGTACACCCCGACGGCTCGGCATACAATTTGACCGACGGCATCATCCGGGCCCGTTTCCGAAACAGCTCAAAAGGCGAAAAACCAAGCCTGATCGAGCCGGGAAAAGCGTATCTTTATGAAATCGACCTCTGGGCAACGAGCAACGTATTCAAAAAAGGGCACCGCATCCGCTTGGATATCACAAGCAGCAGTTTTCCCCGCTGGGACCGGAATCTCAACAACGGGCTTGATATCGGAAGCGGACGCAAGGAAGATGCCAGTGCAGCAAGGCAGACCATCCTTCATGACAGAGATCATCCTTCTGCAATCATTCTCCCTGTCATACCGGGAAAGTGACTCTCTAAAAAAAACTTCAGCGCATGATAGCGCTGAAGTTTTTTTAGCGGTCTGTCACCACAATATAAGCCGCTTTTACAGGTCCGTGGACGCCTACAACGAGATCCATTTCGATATCGGCGGAATTGCTCGGTCCTGTCACATAGTTGATGCAGGAGGGGATGACGCTGCCTTCTGCAATCCTCTGTTTAATGATCCGGCTTGCCTGCGTCATTCTCGGGACGATCGTGCTTTTCGGCACGATGGCGATGTATGTCGTCGGCAAAAGGCTCACGGAGCGCCCTTTATCTTTTGAGCTGAAAAGGACGACGGTGCCTGATTCCGCAAGGGTGATTTCGCTGAATGTGATGCCGACGTTCGCCTGTTCGGCGCGCTTAATATTTTCGTCTCCAGCGGCCGCATCCCATTCCCACACTTGTGTGCCTTCTTGCGGCCATGTATCGGCAAGCAGCCCGGACAGTCCGAATTCTTTAAAGCGATCGTCTTTCGGAACGATCACAGGCCCTCCGCCGAATCGCGATACTTGATTATAGAGCGAATCGTACAAGCTGACGGCGTCCGTTTCAACCAGTTCGGTATGAATCTTCAGGCAGTGCTCCTTTAATACGCCTAAGAGCTCATCGGGCGTATATCCTTGATACACTTTGTGCTGCGGCTGATATTCGTAATCGGGTGTTGTGACGCCTGATGATCTCCTTTCGCGGCCGAGTCTTTCGGCAACCCTGTTTAAGAAGCTTTCCTTGTTTTGGATCGTTCCGTTTGTCATCTGTCCTCCCCCTTCTGTCTGTCCTGGAACCAGTCGCGGAATCTGGACCGGTTCGGTGCAGGAAAGTCGCGGATTTGCGTCCATTGCTTCAATGGCCCCGGTCCCTTCGTAATCTTTTCGCCTTCTTTAAACGGCTTCATGGCAGCCGGAGCCCATTTTGATCCCATTTTATAGAGCGACGGCGCAGACGTTCCGAGACCGAAGGCTTTCATCGCCAGCTTTTCGGCAATCGGGGCGCGTCCTTCCTGTTCTACGATGCGCTGGCGGTGTTTTAAGAGCAGCTCGTGAAGAGGAATTTTCACCGGACAGGCTTCCGTACAGGCCGCACACAACGACGATGCGTAAGGAAGCTCTTTGTAGTCGTCATACCCGCCGAGCAGCGGAGACAATACCGCGCCTATCGGTCCTGGATAAATCGAGCCGTAGGAATGTCCGCCGACATGGCGGTAGACCGGACAGACGTTGATGCAGGCCGCACAGCGGATACATTGAAGAACCGATTGAAATTCGGTTCCGAGAATCTTCGAGCGGCCGTTATCGACGATCACGAGATGAAACTCTTCCGGGCCGTCCGCTTCACCGGGCAGCTTCGGTCCTGTCAGCGCGGTGATATAGCTTGTCAGCCGCTGACCGACGGCGCTTCTCGTCAGCATTCCGACAAGCACCTCGAATTCGTCGAAAGACGGGACGATCCTTTCCATCCCCATGACGGTAATCTGCGTTTTCGGAATCGTCGTGACGAGGCGTCCGTTCCCTTCATTTGTGACGAGGCTGACGGAGCCCGTATCGGCAATTGCGAAGTTGCAGCCCGTAATTCCGATGTCCGCCTCCAAAAATTTCTTCCTGAGCACGGTTCTCGCGTGCATGACGAGCTCCTCGGGCTTTTCCGTTTTGCGGTAGTCGAGCCGCTCTTTGAAAACGTCGCGGATTTGCTCTTTGTTTTTATGAAGCGCGGGCGCCACGATATGCGACGGCGGATCGTGGTCATCGATCTGAAGGATGTATTCACCCAAATCGGTTTCGACCACCTCGCATCCTTCTCTTTTAAGCGCTTCGTTCATATTGATTTCTTCCGTGACCATCGATTTTGATTTAACGATTTTTTTGCCTTTTTTCTTTTTGACGACGTCGCGTATGTAGCCTGTCGCTTCTTCTGCCGTCTCCGCAAAGAAAACGTGTCCGCCTTTTTCGGCGACATTTTCGGCGAGCTGCTCAAGATAATAGTCGAGATTCGCCAGTACGTGCTGTCTGATTTCTTCTGCGAGAGACCGCCATTCTTCCCAGTTGCCGAGCTCTTCTGCCGCCTCAAGCCGACGGGCCCTCAACCGTTCCTGGGCGCTTGAAACGGCGCCTCTCATGAAGTGATTTTCAAGCCCCTCTGATACGCGGTCTTTGAAATGTTGTGTTCCGATCTTCATTGCCATGACCATCGTCCCCCTCTATCTGTGAAATGACCGGATGTGTTATCTGCTGTTTAAGACCTCAGCGATGTGCATCACTTGAATCGGTTTTTCCTTCCTTGCGATCCGCCCGCCGATATTCATCAGACAGCCGCAGTCCGCCCCGATGAGCACATCTGCGGCCGTTTCTTCGACACACGCCACTTTCTCATCGACCATCTGCTCCGAAATTTGCGACATTTTCACCGAAAATGTTCCCCCGAATCCGCAGCAGTCATGCTTTCGGGGCAGCGGTGTGAACTCGAGCCCCTTCACATGCTGCAATAGCTTCATCGGCGCGTCTGTTACTCCGAGAAGCCTGGTCATGTGGCATGACGTATGATAGGTCGCCTTTTTCTCAAGCCTTGCCCCCACGTCCTCCACTTTCAGTACATTGACGATAAAGTCGGTCAGCTCATACGTTTTGTCGGCAAGCCGCTGCGCTTTTTCCGCCCAGGCAGGCTCATCCTGAAAAAGGTGCGGATATTCCTTGAACATAAAAGCGCATGAACCGGAAGGACTGACGACGTATTCTGCCCCTTCAAACGTTTCAATCATCCGTCTCATCGCCTTTTTGGAGTCTTTGACATACCCGCTGTTGTATGCAGGCTGGCCGCAGCAGATCTGGCCTTCGGGAAAATCGACTTCACATCCCAGCCGTTCCAGCAGCTCAACGGTTGCTTTTCCGACATTCGTCTGGAACATGTCGACCAAACACGTGATAAACAGTGAAACTTTCATCTTGATCCCCTCTCCCCTGACCTGAATTAGTCAGGTCATCTGATGACTTGGATGTAAAAACCTCTTTTTTCATCTTACACCTTGTGAACTTTTTTTGAAAGGGGTTTCTTTCGAGTTTTGGGACCGGCTCGATAAAAAAAGCAGACGATCGTCTGCTTTTCAATGAGGCTGCTCTGTTTCTTCAAAGTACGATGCCAGCACTTTTTCGACGTTTGTCAGGTGCTCAAGCATCGCCTGTTCCGCTTTTTGTCCGTCCTGCTCTTTCACGGCCCTGTAGATCGCTTCATGTTCTTCGTACAGCCGCTTTACGGTCGTCTTTTTGGAAAACAGCCAGATTTTCCGCGTTTCTCTCATCGTTTCGATCAGGAGGGATGAGACATGGTTCATCAGGCCTTTTAACAAGCCGTTTTGCGATGCGCCGGCCAGCGCCAAATGAAACGCAAGATCGGCTTTTTCGCCGAGTTCATCGTTCCCGTCGGCCAGATTCATATCGACAAGCGCCGCATGCATGCGTTCCAGGTCTTCTTCCGTCCGCTTTTCCGCCGCAGCCGAGACGGCGCCGATTTCTAGAACTTTTCTCACTTCGAGCAGCTCAGCGACATCTTTCTTTTTCATCAGCAGGGCGGCGGAAAGCGGGATTGAGATTTGTTCAGGCTCGAACGTTTTCACATAGGTGCCTTCCCCTTGCTTCATTTCGACCATCCCCATTGCTTTTAAAGCGGAGAGGGCTTCTCTGACGGCTGAGCGGCTGACTTGAAAGCTGTCGGCGAGCGATTGGACGGAATCGAGTTTATCCCCAGGCTGAAGCTCGCCTTTTTTGATCGTATCAAGCAGCGCTTCAGCTACTTCCTCGTATATTTTTTTCGTCTTGATTTGCTTATATTTCAATTTTTTCACCTCATCGACAGACTGCACGTGATGCTTCATTTTTTTATTATACCGCTCTTTCCAGTTTGAATATATAGCCGGAGCGTCATGCAAAAAAAGATTGTAATTTTGAACATTCAGAAATATAATGCTTAATGTGATTGGTCCTGTCATCATGTCATCAGATGTCTGATTTTGGACAGGCCGTTTTAACAACAAAGGGGGAATGAGGAGATGGGATGGACTCAAAGTTACACTCCGCTGGGGAACAATTTGCTGCTCTCTTCAATTGCAGCGCTTATACCGATCTTATATTTTTTCTGGGCTTTGGCCATCAAAAGAATGAAAGGGCATACAGCCGGGTTGACGACCTTATTGATTGCGCTTGTTTTGGCCGTTTTCGTCTACGGCATGCCCGCCGAAAAAGCCGTTATGTCCGCATCGCAGGGCGCGGTGTACGGACTTTTGCCAATCGGCTGGATTATCGTCACATCGGTCTTTTTATACAAGCTGACGGTAAAAACGGGGCAATTTGACGTGATTCGGAGCTCCGTGTTGTCGATCACCGATGACCGGCGCCTGCAGGCACTTTTGATAGCGTTTTCATTTGGCGCGTTTTTAGAGGGAGCAGCCGGGTTTGGGGCCCCGGTTGCGATATCGGCCGCACTGCTTGTCGGGCTCGGATTCAATCCTTTATACGCGGCAGGCATCTGTTTAATCGCCAACACGGCGCCTGTCGCCTTCGGGGCGATCGGGATACCGATTATCGCAGTCGAAGGGCCGACCGGAATACCGGCGATGGATATTTCAAAAATGGTCGGCCGTCAGCTCCCGTTTTTATCCGTTTTTATTCCGTTTTATTTGATCGTGATCATAAGCGGCTTCAGGAGGTCTTTGGAAGTGCTGCCGGCCATTTTGGTGTCGGGCGTTTCTTTTGCCGCCACGCAATATGTAAGCTCGAATTTCCTGGGGCCTGAGCTTCCGGATATCCTGTCGGCCATCGTTTCGCTTGTTGCGCTCGCCGTATTTTTAAAGTTCTGGAAGCCGAAGACGACTTTCAGATTTCCGGGAGAAAAAGAGGCGGCCGCCGCCGCGGAAGCGAGAGAGGAAAAACAAGAGCGCACGTATTCGGCAGGCCGCATTTTAAAAGCATGGACACCGTTTTTATTGCTGACTGCAATGGTCTCTATATGGGGCATTCCCGCTGTGAAAGAAGCGCTGACAGGTCATTATCAAGGGGCAAATCCGTTCCTGCTTTTCATCAATGAAATCGGCAGCCGTCTGTCATTTGCTCCTGGTGTGCCTTTTTTGAACAACGAGATCCTCGATGGGTCAGGCAAGCCGCTTGAAGCCCTTTATAAACTCGATCTGCTCGGCTCAGCAGGAACTGCGATTTTGCTTGCCGCTGTGCTGACCAAGTTTGTCACGGCTGTTTCATGGAAAGAGTGGGGCGCCGTTTTTATCGACACGCTGAAGGAACTGAGAAAGCCCGTGTTGACGATCGCTTCCGTCGTCGGCTTTGCCTATGTCACCAACTCTTCGGGAATGAGCACAACGCTCGGTATGTCGCTTGCCATGACGGGTGCGATGTTTTCATTTTTCTCTCCTGTGCTCGGCTGGCTCGGCGTCTTTATTACAGGCTCCGATACCTCGGCAAACCTGTTGTTCGGCAGCCTGCAAAAAGTGACGGCGTCATCGGTCGGAATGGAGCCGGTGCTTGCGGTTGCCGCCAATTCATCGGGCGGCGTTACGGGGAAAATGATATCCCCGCAATCGATCGCAGTAGCCTGCGCCGCCGTCGGTCTGGCCGGAAAAGAATCCGATCTGCTCCGCTTTACGGTGAAATACAGTTTATTTCTCTTGCTGCTCGTATGCATCATCACGTTTTTGCAGCATCATGCGTTCTCATGGATGATTCCGTAAAAAAAAGGCCGGCGGTTCGCACGTCGGCCTTTATTCGTACCGTTTCCTGACGGATGACGGCAAAATGTTGAGCTGGTCTCGATATTTGGCGACGGTTCGCCTCGAAATGACGATCCCGTGAGCTTCCTTTAATAAATCGGCCAGCTTTTGGTCTGAAAGCGGTTTCATTTTGTTTTCCTCTTCGATCAGGCGGCACAGATGCGCTTTCACTGTATGGCTTGACGTATGGCCGTCGCCTGAATCCTTTACTTTTGCCGAAAAAAACCGCTTCAGCTCGCAAAGTTCATAAGGCGTTTGCACCGTTTTCCCCTTTACCGCCCGGCTCACTGTCGATTCGTGGATGCCGAGGGCATCTGCCACCTCTTTTAAGGTCAGGGGCTGAATATCATGCTGTCCGTTAAGAAAATACCCCTTTTGGCGAACCATGATTTCCTTCATGACCCTTGTCATCGTTTCCCTTCGCTGCCTGAGCGCCTGGTCAAGCCATTTCCACTGCCTGTATTTCTCAGATAAAAACGAGGCAGTTTCATCCTTTGCCCGCCTTTCGAGAAACGCTTCGTAAAACGAATTGAGCTGGATATCCGGAAACGAGCGGCGGCTGAGCTCTAGCGTCAATTTTCCGTCCTCGGCGGAGACGACGACATCAGGCTCGATATAGACGTCCCGTTCATCAGCATCATACGCCAGCCCCGGCCTTGGCGACAAGTTGGCGACAATATCTTGAATATTCTGAAGTTCAGCCAGAGACAGGCCTGTTTTAACAGAAAGCTCCTTCCACGCTTTTTTTGCGAAAAGCTCAAAATAGCTTGAAATGACGGTTTCCGCCTGATAGGTATCTTTCGGCAGCCGTCTTAGCTGGATGAGAATGCATTCCTGAAGAGAACGCGCACCGACGCCTGCAGGCTCCAGAGACTGCAGTTTGGCCAGAACCGCTTCTGCCTCCCCGGCTGGTACGGACAGCTCGGACGCGATAAATGACAGCTTTTCCGTCACATAGCCGTTTGAATCAAGCGATTCAACCAAGTAGGCGAAAATCCGTTTTTCCCGGTTTGACAAATGCAGGTCAAGCGCCTGCCGTTTCAGGGCGCTTTTTAGCGTCTCGCGGTGATACGCCGCCTCTGGAACAATCGTCTGCTCCCGCTGCAAATGCTGCTTTGTTTTATGGTAAAATGATCGGGGAACGTCGGAGTCCTTCCGTTCGATAAGAGGGTTTTCCATTGAGAGCTCATCTATCTTGCTGTTGAGTTCGGCCGAGGTGTACTGAAGCATGGTAATTGCTTGTGTAAGCCCCTGGGTCAAGTGAAGTTTTACCGTTTGCTGCTGCTGCACATGCAGTTTCATCATTTCTCCCCTCCCATTATTAGTTTACACGATCGAATCTTTACCGTATAGACATAAAAAGGAGTGTTTTCTGTAATGACAGAACTATTTTCAGTGCCTTATTTCATAGAAAATTTTAAAGCCCATATTGAAATGAATCCAGACGAGGATAAGATTCATGCCATGAACAGCTATTACCGTTCCGTCGTTTCGACGCTTGTGCAGGACCAGCTGACAAAGAACGCAGTTGTCCTAAAACGGATTCAGCATTTGGATGAGGCTTACAACAAAGTAAAGCGCGGAGAATAAGGGAAAGAAAAAAGCCGTCTGTTACACGGGAACAGGCGGCTCTTCTGTTTTTTCCTGGATGAGCTTCGTATTGGGGATATCTTTCATCCATGTGTTGTAGTAGTTTGCATTTTTCCCGTAGGAGTTGTCGATCACGATGTTTTCCTTTTGAAGCAGGCAAGATAAAATGTGCCCGTGAAGCCGTGAGGTGACGACTGATTCGTAGCAGCTGAAAAATCGGATCGATTTGTTGACGAGCATGTCTGAATAACGCTCCCAATAATGAGCGATCGGCAGCGGGTTCCCCGCTTTTTTATTAAGGGCGTTCAACGTTTGCAGCCGCCTGATGCCGCGTTTGTCGCGGTCTGACAAAATCACAGGCCAGTCGTATGTATCAGGCTCCTGCGCTTTTTGCAGGCTTCCGTTTGCTTCTTTATCCGTTCTGATTAAGCGCAGCACGGATTCCGACGGCTTCTCCGTCGGCTCAATCGGCCAGAGCTGATGGGCCATGTCAGGCATCATCCTGATGTTGTTGAGCCCTTCAAAGTGTTCGTTTGCAAATTGAAATGACGCTTTTTCCCTCGTATATAAATGAAGATCCGGGTGTGCCGTCAATATATCTCTTGTCCGCCTGATGTTTTCTTCATTTTCATAGTAAATCGACTGCGGGAGGATCACGATCCGATTGTTCGGGTAATGCTCGATGACGCGCTCCCTGAACTGTTGAAAATGAGGGTACAAATCTCCGAAATTGCCGCCTCCCTGGCAAACGATAATCGCTTCTTCGGGAATTTTCCGTCCCGGATTAAAGTTTTCCGCGTTCCACCTTTCGCGGACGCGAATGCCGTATGCTTTAAAAAAGGCCTCCGTTCCTTTCATAATCAATAAATCGCCTACATTCCCGTAGAGGGGATAATCCAAGTAAACGACTGACGAATGCTTTGGAATGACATCCAGCAATTCCGCCAGCTTTTCCTTCAAGCTGTCCATGGAATAGATTGTGGTCATTGTTTTACACCTCATTTATATATGATCCGGTCACAGAGCACCTGAATGATCCGGTCTTGTTCTTCGCGCGTCAAGCTTGAGCCTGACGGCAGGCAGAGCCCCCGTTCAAAAAGGTCGTCGGCAACCGGGCAGGTTTCATCATGCGCATAAAAGGCGGCGCCTTTAAAAAGCGGCTGCCTGTGAAGCGGCTTCCATAACGGACGCGCTTCAATATTTTCGCGTGCAAGCTGTTCGATGATGTCCGCCGGTGACGTTTTGATCTTTTCTGCATCAAACGTCAAGGTCGTCAGCCATCTGTTTGACATGCCGATTTCAGGCATGAAGTCGATGCCGTCGATGTCAGAGAGCGCCTCCTGATACCGTTTAAAAACAGCGCGCCGCGCTTTTACCCTGTCATCCAAAACGCCGAGCTGGGCGATGCCGATCCCGGCCAGGACATTGCTCATCCGGTAGTTGAAGCCGGCTTTCTCATGCTGGTAGTGAACGGCCGGCTCTCTCGCCTGGGTCGCCAAAAACCGCGCTTTTTGCAGGGCTTCCTCATCATCGCTGACAAGCATTCCCCCGCCGGAAGTCGTGATGATTTTATTGCCGTTGAATGAATAGATGCCAAACCGGCCGAACGTTCCGCTCTTTCTTCCTTTATATTCTGATCCGAGCGATTCGGCTGCATCTTCGATGACCGGTACGGCATATTTGTCGCAGATCGCGATGATCTCGTCCATTTTGGCGCTTTGCCCGTATAAATTGACAACGATGACGGCCTTTGGAAGGCTCCTTTCGCGCTCCGCTTCGTCCAGCGCCCGTTCGAGCGCTTCGGGAGACATGTTCCACGTATCCGGTTCAGAATCGATAAACACAGGTTCGGCCTGTTCATAGAGTACAGGATTGGCACTGGCGACAAACGTAAAGGAGGAACAAAATACTTTGTCGCCTTTTCCGGCCCCCAATAATTTGAGGGCGAGATGAATCGCAGCCGTCCCCGAGCTGACGGCTGCCGCTCCGGCCGTTCCGGCATATGATGCCAGCTTTTCTTCAAACGCATCGACGAGCGGACCGAGAGGCGCGATCCAGTTTGTCCGAAAAGCTTCCGCTATATAGCGTTCCTCCTCACCGCTCATGTGCGGAGGCGATAAATAAATTCGCTTTTTCTGATCCATTGTTTTCACCCTTTTTACGCAGTTATTTAATCGTTCGCGCCGGTGTTCCGACTGCGGTCGAATCGTCCGGAATATCGGTGATCACCACCGCGCCCGCGCCCGTCACGCTTCTCTCTCCGATCGTTTTTCCGGGAATGACAACGGTTCCTGCGCCGACGTGCGCTCCGTCTTTAACGGTCACGCTTCCGGTCAAAATCGTTCCCGGCGACAGGTGGACATAGTCGCCGATCACATTATCGTGTTCAACGATCACGCCGGTGTTGACGATGCTGTGTGCACCGATAAAGGCATCAGCCTGAATGACGCTCGCCGCCATGACGACCGTCCCGTTTTGAATCTGCGCCGATTTGCTGATGACGGCGGACGGATGAATAAGCACCGCATACCGTTCAAGCGGGAGGCCGAGATTTTGAAACAGCTTTTCCCTCGTTTCATTGCTTCCGACCCCAAGCATAAACTTCGCGTCCGAAAGCTCCTGAATCAGCTCTCTCGCCGCATGGGAAGGTCCTTTATAAAGCCCGTTTACTAGCTGAAGCTTCTGAAACCGGTCATCAAGAATTCCGGCCAGCACTGTATCCGGCAGCTCTTCGACGATCTCCCGGATGACCTTGCCGTGGCCCCCCGCGCCGATGATTACCACGTTTTGCATCATGCATTCCTTCTCCCCGTGAATTTTTCGGCGGTGACATGATGGTCCTGGCTGACGCCCTCTGACTTCATCACCTTGCCGATCGTCAACATAATGATTTTCAGGTCGAGAAAGAAAGACCTGTGATCGACATACCAAACATCGAGTTCGAACTTTTCTTCCCATGTCACTTTATTTCTGCCGTTGATTTGCGCCCAGCCCGTAATGCCGGGTCTGACTTCGTGCCGCCTCCACTGCCGCTTTGTATATAAGGGAACATATTCCATCAACAGCGGCCGCGGACCGACGAGGCTGAGATCGCCTTTGATGACGTTGATCAGCTGCGGCAGTTCATCAAGGCTCGTTTTTCTGATCAGCTTTCCCGTCTTTGTCAGCCGTTTTTCGTCGCTGAGCAGGTTCCCTGCTTCATCCCTTTCATCTGTCATCGTTCGAAACTTATACAATGTGAAAGGCTTCCCGTTCAGCCCCGGACGCGTCTGGCGGAACAACACGGGCGAGCCGATTTTCCACCTGATGATGCAAGCCACAAGCAGCATGGCCGGACTGAGAACAAGGAGCAAAACAATCGCTGACACAAGATCAAAAAACCGTTTAGCTTTCACGAATACCGCACCCTTTCTCCTATTTGAAAAATCCCTTCTGAAAAGGGAGCAACGCAGAAGTCCGAAACTTTTGCAGCCAGCTTAGAACTGAAAGCCGTTCTTCTTTTGTACATAACACAAAATATGCAAACAATACGTACGCACCAGACGCTGCCAGCGCCGTCATGATAAGGGACGGCAGGCCGTCGACCGCAAAAAAGAACTGGATTGCGAAGCAGACGCCCAATGCGAATGAAGCGCCGGCAAGCGGGGCATACACGCCTTTATAAAAGACCCGTTTTCGTTCATCCGTGATCTTTGAGGCGTACATCGGGGTGAAGACGACGTTTTTCAGCATTAACGCAACAGCCCCGGAAAGCGCGATTCCGTAAAGGCCGAGTCCCGCCGGACCGCTCAGCACGACGGCAAGGATCAAGTTGACGGCGCCGAAGGCGACCGTCGTCAAGGCCGGCGTTCTCAGCTTGTTGTAAGCTGTAAAAATGTAAAAAAGCGGCGCAGGGCTTAAAGATACGACCAAATAGCCGGCATGTATCAATAAAAGCCATTTCAAATGCTCGAAAGAAGGTCCGAGCCAAATCGTCAAAAACGGGCCGGCCAGCCCGCCGAGCAATGCCGCAGGCAGCGCAAGGATCAATCCGTTGAACCTGACGGCCCGATTGGCATAGCGGACAAGCCCTTCTTTGTCACCTTTTGAATAATAGAGCGTAATCGTCGGGGAAAATACGGCCGCAAGCGTTGACGACAGCGTCCTCAATAAAAGCGGGAACTGAATGATCGCCGCGTACATTCCGGATTCGCTGACCCCAAGCATAAGATTGGCCACCATTAAATCGATTTGCAGAAACAGCAGCACGCCGACCTGGCTGACCGAGCTCCATCCCCCGGACTGCAGCAGCTTCCTGCATTTTTTGAGCGACATATCCTTGATCCGAAACGAATACCAGGGAATCAGTTTTTTAAAGAAAACGAAAGACAGCATGCACGCTGACACGGTAGCGATGAAAGCGGCAAGCTGAATGTGCCAAATCTTCGGCGCGAACAATGAAAAAATGCAGACGACCGACAGCACGCGAATCAGCATTTGCACCGCCTGGATCGTGCTCGTGATATAGATTTTATTGGCGAAAAATGGACCTGCCGCAAATCCTGACATAAAAAACGTCAGCAGAAAGAGCAGGCCGCCGATGAACAGCGCGATTTGCACATCGCTCAAGAGACCCGCAGGGACGCGGATGATCCGGTCGACAAAATAGATCGTTCCGCCAAGCGGCAAGAGCAAAACGAGCGAAAGGGCAAAAGACGAAATCATATACGTATTCATATAGCCTCTTGCCTCATCGAGCGCCCCCCTGTGGGCCGAGACGGAAAAAAATCTGACGACGACCGCGCTCAAGGCGACTGTAATTATCGAAAAATAATTGATCATGTTTTGCGTTAAATGAACGAAGCCGAACGCTTCAACTCCGAGCGTTTTGATGACAAACGGAGTCAGCCACATCGAAAACAGCACGGATAGCAAAAAGGACGCCACATTGGCGCCCAGATTCAGTAAAAATGTCTTATTCAAAAGGCTCATCCCTTACTGGGCAGATTTCGTTTAAAAAACAATTCGAGCAGGATCGGAACATGCAATTTGCATAACAGTAAAACAATCCGCTGTCCGAGCAAAAGCTTTTTATTGCGCAATGACGTTTTTTCCACCGATGACTGTACCATCCGGTAGGATAAAATATCCTTAATATGCCGCCTCACTTGTTTTGAAGGCTTCGGTTCGGCGCATGCATTGGCCAGAAGCATCGGGATCTGGTGTTTGCACATGTACGTCTGCAGATCCTCGGAACATTCCTCAAACATCTGGAATGTCTCGTAAAATCTCTTTTTTGCACGATATTGCCTGATCAGGCTGTCATCCATGTACGGCTTAAAAGGAAGCTCTGTCAGGCTCTCCGGATTACACCTGTACATGTAATAGCCTTCATCAATCGCTTTTACGCGCTTTGCGGCGTAAAAAGCGTACAGGTTAAACGGCGAATCTTCCGCAAAGCGAATATCTTCATAAAAATAAAGCTCGTTATGCTTCAGCAGGTCGCGCCTGTACAAATTCCGCCATACATACCAGATGAACCGGGTTTCGTGCGCCCTTCTCAGCTCATGCTTAATATCCCAGCCCAGCAGCAGGCGTCCGGCCGGCAAAGACGGAGGAACATACTCGTTTCCTTTATCAGAATGCTTATGATAGCCGCACATGACGATATCAAGATCGTCCTCCTTCGCAGCGGCGTACATATTTTCAAACATCGCCGGCGACACAAAGTCGTCTCCGTCGACAAAGCCGACATACTCCCCTGTTGCTGCATGGAGCCCGGCATTTCTGGCGGAGCTCAGCCCGCCGTTCTTTTTATGGATCACTTTGACTCTTGCATCCTGATCACAATACCGTCTTGCGATGTCTCCCGATCTGTCGGGTGACCCGTCATCAACGAGAATGATTTCGATATTTCTCAACGTCTGCCTGAGCAAAGAATTGACGCACTCTTCAATATAAGCTTCGACATTGTACATCGGAACGATGATGCTGACGAACGGCTTCATAGGGCATCACCTAATATCTTCCGCTTCAGATCGGTGAAATAATGATCCCTCGTCGGAGCGTTTTCGTATGATGCATCTCTTTTGATCAATTCCTTGATCGCACCGAGCACCTCTGCCGTTCCGGGCTTTTCGACAAGCTTCATCGATGGGATGTCTTTCAGCCAGTTGAATCCTTCAAGCACCTTATGGTCGAAGGAACGGATCACGACGCACGGCGTTCCGGTAATCGCGCAAAAGATCATGCCGTGCAGCCTGTCCGTCACCACAACTTCAGCGCCTCCCAATTGATCCCAGAGCTTGTTCAGCTCCATCTCGCGCGAGACGCTGCTCACTCTCTTGCCGATCGTCGTCGTAAACGTTCTGACCCCTCCGTATTCGTCAGTAACTGCTTTCAACAGCGCTTTTCGCTCTTCTTTTTTTAGAAAGCTTTCTTTATCATCCCTCAAGCACACCAAAATGCCGTCTCTTTCCTCCTGCTTCTCTTTCTTTAAATACAGCACCATGTCCGGCTGCTTTAAAATCGTTTTGCCCGCAAAATGCCGTTTCATAAATTGATAGGTTGTCTCGTCGCGCGCCATCAGCAACAGGCGGGGATGGGCATTGTAGATTTTTTTTGCCCTTTTTAATTCCTTTTGTCCGTAAGGCGTCTTCGAAAAATGGGCAGTGGCCGGAAGCTGCACGATTTTATACTGCTTAAAGGTCTTGATGATAAAGCGTCTCGTCCATTCTTCATTTCTGTATAAATCGCCCATATTGCCGCCGCCGATGATAAACACCATATCCTCGGGGTGGCGGACGCGCCGCAGCGCTTTTGCGTGTTTGTAAATATCATTGATGCCGATCTCGATAACTTCAAAATCGGGAAACTCATTTTCTATAAATGTTCTGCTTGCCAGGGCAATCGCGTGATCCCCCAAATTATCGTGGGAAGGAATTAGCGTCAAAATGATCTTTTTCTTCCCGTTATATTGGTCAAATCTTTTTAAACCAGGTGTTCCCATCACGAATTCTGATGGATATTTCACCTTCAGCAGAAGCCATTCCGCAAGATTGACTTTCCATTCCTGAAAGGTCATGTCCTCACCGCCTATTTCTTCATTCTGTACTCGATCGTTTTCTGATACAGCGCTGCGAATCCGTACACGGCCGGCACGAGACGCCAGCGTACGAGCAACAGCAGCAGCTTCTTCTTCGAATCAAAAGCCGTCAGGTCGACAGCGGGAATTTTCCTTCTAAACTCAGGAGAGGCGCAAATCCGCCTGATATTTTTGTATTTTTCCGCCGAAGGGTTTTTATTCAGGCTTTTGCACTCATTCAAAATGCTGCCCAACGCGTGGTTGACGAGAAAGACGTGAAGCGCGTCTTCCAAAGCTTGAAGCCCGCCGTGCTTTGCCAGGCATTCAAGATTTGCCTCGTATAGGGCAAGGCCGTCTTCGTAAAGCCCCGGCTGATACTTTTGGACAATCGATGTCAGGTGAACCCTGTAGTGGTACAAAGGCTTTGTCACAAACGCCGCTGTATTTGCAAAAAACAGGCACCTGAAACTGAAGTATTGATCTTCGATATTCTCCAATTCATCCCTGAGCGGAAAGGCGAGCCGGTGCTCTTCAATCAGGCTGCGCCTGTAAAGCTTGTTCCAGGAAAAACCGCTCACCTTGCCCTTGAGCAGATCTGTGATGTATGCGTCTTTCGGCTTTCCGGCGTAGCGTTTCCCAATCTCGGGAAAGATCGTTTTCCCCGTATCCTGAATGTCTACGGCATAATCGCAGATGACGAGATCGGCTTCCTCGGCCTTCGCTTTTTCATACATGGCCCTGCAATAGTCGGGCTCAATCCAGTCATCCGAATCGATGAAAGCCAGATACTCTCCTTCGGCGGCTTCTATTCCTTTATTCCGCACGGCCCCGAGCCCTTGATTTTCCTGCTGGATCGTTTTGATCCGGCCGTCCTTCCTGGCAAAATGATCAATGATTTTCTGGCTTCCATCCGTCGAACCGTCATTGACGATGATGATTTCGATATTTTTTAAGGTCTGGCTGATCAGCGATTGTAAACAATTCAGCAAAAAAGCTTCTGTATTGTATACTGCGACCAGTAAGCTAACGGCTGGGTTTTCCAATATGATTGACTCCTTTGTCGACATTTTTCACAAGACCGGAATGATCCGCCGCCTTGTCTGTTTCATAGATTAACGTTCAAAAATCGTTCTGTACGGCAGCACCGAAGAATCGAACGGCATGAGCATAAAGCTGTATAAGAAATAACAGATCAAAAACAAAACGTATAAAAGCGCATTCGATTTCGGTTCAAAAATCCGGACAAAGTAAGGAACGAGAATCAGCTGATAAAGTCCAAAATAGATGTTAAACCTTGCAAAGATGACATCCTTTGTCGCCAAAACACCGAATAAAAAACCGATTAGGCAAAAGTTGACGATATAGTCGATCTCTGGCCAGCGCTTCCTCAGCTGCTCTCTGAAGCAAAACGCAAGCACGAGCGGAAGGAGAAGGACGATGATTTTAATCGAGTTCATCCCGTTTGAATTTTTCATAAGCCACTCTTCATAATGTCCGTATGAACTGTTTTCAAGCACGACGATAAAGACGGAAAGAAACTTTTGATACATGAAAGTCCCGGCTAAAAATAGAAGAGTGAGCAGACCCATGACAGGCGACCACGCTTTTCTTCTGACAATGAAATAGACGGGAATCATGATAAGTGCAGATGAATGAAACAGCGAGCAAATCAGCACGGTCATCGTATAGCGCACCCAGTTTCCGCCGATCACGTATTTGACAGCCCAAAACAAGGCAGCCGCCACCATGTACTGGCGAATCCCGTTGAATGACGCATAGTAATAGAACATACCTAAAAATAAAAACATGCTTAATTCAAACGGCCGTCCGTATACATAAAGCGTCTTGACGATAAAAAAATAGGTGATGATGCTGACGGTGACAAACATGATCTGCGGATCTCTTGTGATATGATTCAACAGCCACAAGAGCGCTGTGAATCCCGGATCTGTCGAGGCTTTGGCCCCGCCGAATCCGAAGATCGCCCAAATGCTGTCGTATTTGCCGGCCAATTCGTAAAGCAGCATATAGGTTTGGAAGTCTGTTCCGACCTTGTACCTCAATCCGGCGACGATGATCAGGGAAGCGAGCGGCACGGCAGCTAGAATCGCATTCGGACGGTAGCCCGTCGGCAGAGAATGATCTTCTTTGCCGTACATTTTCGCAAACCATGACCATACGAAAACGATCCCCATATTCAGCATGTAAACGGCCATGTTTACTGTCCTTCTGCTAAGGAGATCGAATAGAGATCCATTAACCTTGTCAGATTCGCTTTCGCATCATATCCCCTCGCCGCCAGGGCGCTTTCGATTTCGGGCCAAGCCGGCTGTTCCGCCTGCTGTGCCCTGCCGATCTCCTCTGCCCATCGGTCAAACCCCGCTCCAAGGCTGACCCTTTTCAATAAGCCGAGACCCAGGTCGGTTTCCTTCGTGATGGTGTCCGAGACGACGCAAGGAAGACCGGAAGCCTGCGCCTCCACAAGAACGAGCGGCAGCCCTTCAAACAAGGACGGCATCACGAATACGTCAAACGTCCGCATCAAGGAAGGAACGTCTTCAACAACGCCGAGAAACAAGATCTCGTCTTCAAACCCGAGCCTTGCCGCTTGTTCTTCGATTTGTTTGCGAAGCGGTCCGTCGCCTGCGAAAACCGCCTGAAAGGGAGTGCCCGTTTTTTTGAGGCGGCCGGCGAGCTCAAGCAGAAACGGGTGGTTTTTTTGTTCGAAAAAGCGGCCGACATGACCGATCACAAACGCGTTTTCGCTGATGCCGAACCTTTTTCTCATACCGGCTTTTGAGCGGCTGTTCGCCACTTGAAAACGGTCAAGGTCAATCCCGTTTTGCAAAAGGTGAACCGCGTTTTTGCTCATCTTCTTTCCGCCGAACAAAAAACGGCCGGCATCTTGGCCGCAGGCGCAAAGCGCCGTGGAGCACGCAAACATGAGCCGGCGGAACAACCGGAGCTGAACCGCATCCATAAAACGGGGATTCGGCTTCCAGGCCGTATTATGCGAATGGCAGATGCGGACCGGAACGCCCGCAAGCTTTGCCGCCAAAGCGGCGAAGCCCGTCTGAAAGTCGGTGTGAGCGTGAACTGCGGAAAACGGCCCTTCTTCGATCAAAACGTCCCTGATCCTTTTGATATAAGAAAGAAGACCGGCCGTGCCGATGCTCGGCACATAAAACACGCGCCCGCCGAGCGATATGATTTCCGGGTCGTAGTCGCACGTTTCCTCCCGGTGTGAAATGAAATCGAATTGGATCTGGCTCCTGTCGGCATGGCGGTACATGTTCATAATCATCGTCTCCGCGCCGCCGCGGTTCATTCCGCTTACGATGTGGAGCACCCGTTTTGGTCTCGCGCTTCTGTCATTCATGTTTTACGACCCCTCCGCCTTCATTCATCAGTCTTTTTTTATGATATTTGTTCATGATAAAGGGAGGCATGAGCCCCCTGATGATCGGTTTCATGATGTAGGCATAGTCGGAAAGCGGCAGCTTCAGCCGTCTGCATGCGTCATAGACGATAAACGCATTATCGATGGAATAACTGAGCTTTCTCCTTTTAAACGCCGATTCGTCTTCCCTTACTTTGTACAATGCCTCCTGAAGATTGTAGCCTCTGTATCCCGCTTCAAAAAACCGGAGCCATAAATCGATGTCTTCCATTCTTCTCGTCCGCCTGCCGACGCGGTAGCCTTTCAGCGCCTGATAAGCTTCAGCACGCATCATGATCGTCGCATGGCAAAACGGCGTCCCTTTTGCCATGATTCGCGGAGTCGGCGCAGGAGGCAGCATTCTGACGCCTCTCACGCCTTCTTCATCAAAAGCGATCATCCCGCTTCCGACGACATGGTAATGGGGCTGCTTTTCCAAAAACGCGACCTGTTTTTCAAAGCGGCGCGGCAAAGAGATATCATCGCCGTCCTGGCGCGCGATATATGTCCCGCCGGCATATTGGAGGCAATGATTCAGTGAAGCGGCAAGGCGCTTATTTTTCTCATTCCTGACCAGCCTGATTTTATCGCTGTAATGGTCGGCATACCGCCTGGCGATGTCATAGGTCCGATCTGTCGAAGCGTCGTCGCAGATGATCATCTCCCAATTTTTATAGGTTTGGCTCAAAATCGACTCGATGCTTTCGGCTAGCGTGTCTTCGCAATTGTACACTCCCATAATGACCGATACTTTCGGCTTTTGCCGGTTTGTCATCCTTTCAGCCTCCTTTCAGCTGCATCGTTTTTCATAAAGGAAGAATATATGTCCGCCATCTCTTTGACCGTGCGCTGCTGCGAATAAGCGGCAGCCGTTTTTCTTCCCTCTTCACCCATCCGTTTTCGCAATTCGGGAGAATGGTAAAGCTGGAAAAGACGGTCGCTGAAGGTTCGGGCGTCTCCCTGCGAAATGAGAAAGCCGTTTGCTCCGTCTTTGATGACTTCGCGATGGCCGCGGTTGTCGGTGGCAACGGCGGGTTTTCCGGCTGCCATTCCTTCAAGGAGATTCATGCCGAGGCCTTCCCTTATGCTTGAGGCGACAGATACGTCGGCAAGCTTGATCCATTCGTGAATGTCCTTTTGAAACCCCGCAAACGTAACATGGTCAGCAGCTCCTTTTTGCTCGGCCAGGCGGCGGTACTCGGCTTCCATCAGCCCCTTCCCGGCAAAGACGAACCTGACGTTTGGCATCCTTTCTTTTAAGTAAGCCGCTGTTTCGATTAAAAGCGCCTGATTTTTGTTCATGTTCAGCTCAGCCGGATAAATGAGAACGAAATCGTCTTCATTCAGACGGTATTTTGCTCTAAGCCGTCTTTTTTCTTCCTCATCAACAGGGTGAAACCGCCCGGTGTCAACGCCGATGCCGTGGATCTTTTCCGTCCGCATCCTGCTGCTGAGGCCCTTTGCAAGCTCATAATCTTCTTGATTAATCGTGATCAGGCAATCCGTCAAAAAGGAGAGCCCTTTTTCGATCGGATAGTACAGCAGCCAATTTTTCAAGGGTGCTCCCTGGCAAAAGTGGAAACCGTGGGCGGTATACATCACTGCCGTTCCCCTTTTTCTCTGCTTTCTGGCGGCAAGTCTGGCTAATACGCCGCCCATCGGAGTGTGGCAATGGATGATATTGTACTCATGTTCATCGATGATGCGCGAAAGCTCTCGAAATGCCGCCAGGTTGCCTGTACGAAAGGGAGAACGCTCGATCCCGATATCGAATTGCCGATCGGCAAAAGGCAGCTTCATGCTCCCTTTCGCCGCTGCGTGAACCGTCCAGCCCTGCTCTTTGAACCACTTAAAATACGGAAGGTGAAATGCTTTAAAGTGATAATCCACCGTCGCGCAAAACAAAACCGTTCTCGTCATGATTCTTCCTCCTAATGCGCTGTCACCAGCTTTTTCTCACGCTGTCCGATAGCGCTGAACAAACGCTCTCTCAGTTCGCGGTCCGACAGATACATAAACTCATCCATAAAGGTTTTGAGCACTGTCCATTCGACATCGACCGCCTTGCCGATATGAATTTTCGGAAAAACCTGTTCAGCCAGCACTTCATTTTTGTTGAGCAGTTCTTCGTACATTTTTTCGCCCGGCCGTATGCCCGTAAATTCGATTTTGATCTGATCTGTCGTGTAACCTGACAGCTGAATGAGATTTTTCGCAAGATCCACGATTTTTACAGGCTCTCCCATATCGAGCACGAAAATCTGCCTTCCCTTTGCAAGGGCTCCCGCTTGAATGACCAGTCTTGAAGCTTCCGGAATCGTCATAAAATACCGGGTCATATCCTGGTGTGTCACGGTTACGGGGCCGCCTTTGGCGATTTGCTTTTTGAAAATCGGAATGACGCTTCCCCTGCTGCCGAGCACATTTCCGAAGCGGACAGCGACGAATTTTGTTTTGCTCGTTTTGCCAAGATTCATAATCAGCATTTCGGCAAAACGCTTCGTCGCGCCCATGATGTTGGCCGGATTGACCGCTTTGTCCGACGAAATGAGGACAAACGTTTCGACGCCTGACTCATCAGCGGCTTCGGCGACGTTTTTCGTGCCGAGAATGTTGTTCTTGACCGCTTCTTTCGGACACTTTTCCATGAGCGGAACATGCTTGTGCGCAGCTGCGTGATAAACGACATTCGGTTTATAGCGCTCCATCAGCAAGAACATTTTCTCCCTGTCCTGGATGTCGGCGATTTCGGGATAGTAGCTGACACTGCCTCCGAATTTCTCTTGCAGCTCAAGCAATATGGAATGAATGCTGTTTTCTCCATGGCCGACCAAAATGATTGATTTGGGCTTGAATTTGCTGATCTGCCTGCAGATTTCCGAGCCGATTGAGCCTCCTGCACCTGTGACAAGAACGACGCGGTCTTTTACGGTATTGGAGATTTCGCTCGTATCAAGCTGAACGGGCTCCCTGCCGAGAAGATCCTCTGCCTTGACGTCGCGAAGCTGGCCGACGGGATGCCTGCCGAGCAAAATCTCGTCGATTTTCGGCATGATCTGCGTTTTGACGCCCGTTTGTGCGCACGCTTTGTACATCTCCTGCATTTGAGTGACGGTCAAGGACGGAATGGCGATGATGATCATGTCGATATTCATTTGCCTGACCGCCTGAACGATCTGTCCTTTCCCTCCCAATACGGGAAGTCCCATAATTTCGAGGCGGTGCTTCGTTTTGTCGTCATCGATAAAAGCGACAGGCTCGATATTCAATTCGTGCTTCTGCAAAAGCTGCTTTGCAATTAGGTTGCCTGCTGAACCTGCGCCGATGATGAGGGCTCTGGCAGATCCCTTGCTTCCTTTGTTCACGCGCTCCCTGATGATCCGCCACATCATCCGCGATCCTCCGATCAGCAGCAGCTGGAACAGCCAGCTTAAACATAGCAGGCGGATCGGAACATTTTGAAAGAACAGCAGTTCAATAAATATTGTCATTAGATGGGACAATGTAATCGATTTTAATAACACGCACAATTCCCCAATGCTCGCATATTCCCACACTTTTTTATAAAGATGAAAGAAATGGGCAAATAAGTGCTGGGAGCCGAGCAGAAACAGCGAGGTCATCAGCAGCATTTCCGAAGGGTATAATTCATATGATGGCAAAATCAGCTGGTACCCGATGAAAATAGACAGCATAACCAAGTACGAATCGAGTGCGGTGATAATGGAAAGCCTTCTCCGATATGTCAATTTCCTACCTCCTCAAGTATCTTTCTAGCTGATGACATTTTTTCAGGCAAAATACCATCAGCTAAAAAGATACAAACATTGATGAATCCGAAAATGATGAGAGTAAAATGGGCATTTAACCCGTCCTCACGCCCCGCCATCGACGACTTGCATCTAAGGCAGCCGAAAACGCCTGCCCACAGTAGAGCCGAGTGCCTCCATTGATATAGGTAAGGAAGACATCACCTTTTTTCGGCCTGATGCGGCCTTTGAATTGCTAATAGTTGTATTGACGCGCTTTTTTGACTTTCCTTCCGTTTAAGACCGCCCCAAGCAGCTCGCTTTTTGAGGAATTGAGCGCATCCCTTGCCTTAATGGCGTTATCAAGCTTTGTTTTTCCGCTTAAAATGATCAGGATGCTCCCGTCCACCTGATTCGCTAAAATCTGCGCATCGGCAACTGGCAAGAGCGGTGGAGAGTCCAGAAGCACAAGGTCGTACTGCTTGTACGCTTCCGCAAGCAAATCCTCCATAGCCTGTGATGACAACAGTTCGGCCGGATTCGGCGGAATCGGCCCGCTTGTCATCACATGGAGGCTCTCTGCCTGGCTTTGCTGAACGACGTTTTCCAGGTGCGTTTTTTTCATAAGCACATTTGTGACGCCTGAATGATTATCAAGCTGAAAGATCTTGTGTATAGACGGCTTTCTCAAATCCGCGTCGATAAGAAGAACCTTTTTTTCCTGCTGTGAAAAAACGACCGCCAGGTTTGCAGCGGTGAACGATTTCCCTTCTCCCGGAAGACCGGATGTAATCAGCAGTGATCTGAACGGCTTTTCAAAAGAGGAAAATTCGATGTTCGTCCTGATCGTCCGGTACTGTTCGACAATCGGCGTATTTGGCTGATGCAAAGCGACAAGCGCTGACTCGTATTTTCGCGAGCGTTTTTTTCTAATAGCCAAGCGGCTCACTCCTTCCGGTTTTTACGCGAATATTCATATTAGAGTCTTTTCGGAAACTGCTTTTCTTGCCTTTCATCTGTTCGATGCTTCCGAGATAAACGAATCCCGCCTCCTTCTCGACTTGCGACGGACGCGCCACCGTATCATCGAGAAAATCGAGAAAAAACGCCAAGGCGATTCCAGCCATCAATGCAGCTCCAAAAGACAGCAAAATATTCATTTTGTAATTCGGTCTGACCGGTGTCGGCGATTTGACAATGTCAGCCTTTGAAAGAACTGTTACACGATCGGTATTCATAATCTGTTTAATTTCTTTTTTGAGAACAGCCGTTAACGTGTTCGCGATTTCGGCCGCCCTTTTTTGGCTTTTATCTTGAACCGAGATGTTGATAATTTCTGATTCGCTTTCGCTGCTCGTCGTAATTTTCTCCTTCAATCCGCCGACAGATTCCGGTAAATCAAGCTCTTGTTTTACCTGCTCCAAAATAACCGGATTCTTTAACAGCGCTTGAAACGTCCGCGTATATTGAAGGTTGATTTGAATATCGCTGAATGTGGCACTCCCCTTTTTCTCACCGACCTGATGGACCAAAATCTGCGTCGAAGCCTGATAGACAGGTGTCAGCACAAAGAACTGAATGAATCCGCTGATCATCGTTACACCTATTGTCAAAGCCAGGATTAGAACAGTTCGTTTTCGTAATATCGCAATCAATTCTCTAAAATCTATGTTTTCCTTCATGCTTGACTGCCTCCTCAGGAATGCCGTTTGTTAATGATTGGATTATAAAAGAAAAAATTTGAATTGAAAAATGCTGAATTTAGCTATATAGTTCTCTTTAGAGAACAAATTCGTTCGTTTTCTTCTATTTTCTGTTGATATCTTAAATTTTTGAATTTTATAAAGAACAATTTATTTCTTATAATGAACAAGAAAGCGTTTAAATCGAATGGTGAAGGGGAAGGGGAGGATTTAGTATGATCGGGAAGGTCATCCGCATGTACCGAAAAAGAAAAGGCTACTCCATCAACCAGCTTGCAGACATAGCCGGCGTTTCAAAATCGTATTTAAGCAAGATTGAACGCGGAGTTCACAGAAACCCTTCTGTCGAATTTCTCAAAAAAATCTCCCAGGCGCTGAAAGTGGAGCTGAAAGAGCTGTTTGATACAGAAGTGATCCTTTACCGTCGGGCCGAACATGATGAGGAATGGAGAACCCATTTGGTAGAGGCTGTTCAGGCGGGGATGAACCAGGAAGAACTGTTTCAATTTACACACCGCCTCAGGCAGCAAAAGAAAGAACGGACCTTTTACCGAAGCAGACAGATTACACAAGCCAATATCGACGACTGGAGAGCGCTCATGACAGAGGCGAAGGAACTGGGGTTAACGATTCAGGAAGTGAAAGCATTCTTGATGAGGACACGAAACAGTTAGGACAGCACTCATCCATATTACCTGCATAAAACGGAGATCATTGACTTTGATCATTCTGAATCTTCAAATGATCGCAAAAACAATCCAATACAAAATTACCAAACATTCGGAATAGTCGTATTACTAAATCGAGCGAATGACATGCGTCTTTAGCTCCGTTTTCACCTATTTGTTTTATTTACCGAACCTTTGATTTCATGACAGGTCTTTAAAGACTTTTATATATAATGAAGAAACTCGGTTTTTGATTCCCGGACACCAGGCAGCCGGCTGAAACAAAGTGACTTTTGTCATCGGCAGATTTGATTAGAAAGAGGCGGCTGTGCATATTTGTTGAATCGCTCATCCCACATCGATTAAAATGAATAAAATGGAAAAGAAGGTGATGAATATTATGAAAGTGTTGGTGCTGGCGGTTCACCCGAATATGGAACAATCCGCGGTGAACAAGGCATTTGTCGAAGAATTGAAAGGCGAGCCGAATATCACGGTACATGAGCTGTATAAAGAGTATCCGGATGAGGTCATTGACGTGGAAAAAGAGCAGCGCCTTTTGGAGGAGCACGACCGGATTGTGTTTCAATTCCCGCTGTATTGGTACAGCTCGCCGCCGCTTTTGAAGAAATGGCTGGATCACGTCCTTCTCTACGGATGGGCCTACGGATCAACCGGCAAGGCGCTCCAAGGGAAAGAATTCATGGTTGCGGTTTCTGCCGGGGCCGGTGAAGAGGCCTATCAGGCCGGCGGTTCAAACCACTATTCGATCAGCGAACTGTTAAGGCCTTTTCAGGCTACAAGCAACTTCATCGGCACTACATACCTTCCGCCGTACGTCTTCTATCAAGCGGGCACGGCCGGAAAAAGCGAGCTTGCTGAAGGTGCGAAACAATACAGGGAGCATGTGCTGAAATCATTTTAAATGAGAGAACGCCCGGCCGCTCATGAGCCGGGCTGTTCCTTATACTTGAATCTGTTTCACTTTTCCCAATAGGAATAGATAATTTAAAATGGCAACGATGATCAAGGCAGCCGAAAAAAGGAGCGCCGGCACGAAAGAACCCGTTGCGCCGACGATGAAGCCGGTGATGATTGGTCCGACGACTCCGCCCATATTAGAGACTGTATTTTGAATACCGGCAACCATCGATGTCATATTTTTCGGCGCCACATCCCCCGGAAGCGCCCAGACTTGGGACGCGGCAACGGTCGTTCCCGATTTCGCTACACAAAGAAGGATGACGGCCAAGATAGCCGAATCTGCAAAAGCGGCAAAACCGATGCACGAAGCCATGGCAAGCCCGATAATTAAAAACAGCTTCCGGACAGCTGTCAGCGACAGTTTTCCCTTTGCATATATCCGGTCGGACATCCACCCGGCTCCGACTTCGACGACCATTGCAGTCAAAAGCGGGAGAGACGCCATGATCCCCATTTCGATTAAATCCATGCCCCTTTCTTTGACAAGGTANNGTCGGCAGCCATGTGATAAAGAAGTAAGAATTATAATTGATCATAAAAAATCCGATGCACATCGCCCATATGTTGCGATATTTAAATAGCTGATACCACTTCAGCGGCTGGCCGCCGCCCGTTTCTTCCGTGTGAGCCTGCCCTTCCCTAATATGGGCAAGTTCAGCCTCATTGACGCGCTTATGATCGGCGGGATTCTCCTTAAAGAAAATCATCCAGACAATTCCCCACACGATGCCGACAAGTCCGATCAAAAGAAATGTCAGCTTGCAGTCAAAGACCGCAATCATCCAGGCGATCAAAGGCATTGCAACAGCTCCGCCAAACTTTGACCCGCTGTCAAAAATTCCGGCTACTGTCGCCCTTTCTTTCTTCGGAAACCATTTGGCGGCGATCCCCGCATTGCTCGGATATGCAGCAGCCTCCCCGACTCCTAGTGCGACCCGCAGCCCGAGCAGGGATTTGAAGCCTGTCGCAAGCCCCGTCAGCGCCGTAGCAACAGACCACCAGACGACCGCAAAACCGAGCGTTTTTTTCTGGCCGTACTTGTCGGCCGCCCAGCCTGAAGGCAGCTGCAGCAGAGCGTACGACCAGAAGAAACCGGACATGATGATTCCCATTTGGCCGGCTGTCAAGTTGAACTCCTCTGTAATATAGGGAGCAGCAGCCGAGAGCACTGTCCGGTCAATATAATTGATGGCAATGGCAGCCCACATCATAAACGCGACAACCCAGCGTACATTCGACTTTTTTTGAACCGGGTGATTCAACATGTTATCCACCTCATCCCTTTTGTAGAAAACGCTTTCAAATCTTGATGCAGGGCATGAATAAAAACACATTCACAGCCCGTTGACGACAAACTCCGGTTTTTGTTTGTCGATCAGTACACTGGCAATGTTTTTGACGCATATCATGCCAAGGTTCTGTACGGCATCGCGGGTGTACCCCGCGATATGCGGCATGGCGATAAAACGGTCCAGCTCAAAGAGAGGGTGCTGCTTCAGCGGTTCGGTTTGATATACGTCAAGCGCAGCCCCTGAGATGCTCCCGTTATCCAAGGCGTCATATAACGCACGCTCAGACACGATGCCTCCCCTTGAAGCATTGATCAGATAAGCCGTTTCTTTCATGGCGGCTAATTCTTGTTCGCCGATCATGTTTTCAGTTTCGGCTGTCAGCGGCATATGAAGCGTGATAAAATCGCTTTCTTTCAAGAGCTGATCAAGCTCTGTGAATTGGATGTGATGATCGGCTGCGAATGCACGATCGGGAAATACATCATAGGCTAAAACACTCATATTGAAGCCTCGCGCCCGTTTGGCGACTTCTTTTCCGATCATGCCAAGTCCGACGATGCCGAGCGTTTTGCCGTAAACGTCAGATCCAAAAATCCTCGGCCAATTTCCTAGCTTTGTTTCCCTGTCGGCCGCGGGAATCTGCCTTGCAGCCGATAGCATGAGGCCGAATACAAAATCTGCGACTGCATGTTTGTTGGCGTTAGGGGCATTCGTCACCCAGACGCTGCGCTCTTTCGCAGCGTGCAGATCGATATTGTCAACGCCGACGCCATGTTTGCAGACGATTTTTAAAGAAGGGAGACGATCCAGGACATACGGCGTAATCTTGTTAAACGCCACGATCGCGGCATCCGCTCCTCCTGCCGCTTCAATGAACTGCTCCTCGGTTATATCTGCAGGAAGGCGTTCGAGCGACATGCCCCTTTTTTCCAAAAACAAGACGGGATCATCAGAGTATTTCGCAAATGACGGTGATGTACATACAACTTTCATGAGATGCACCAACCTTCTTTCATTTTTCTACGATTTGGGCGCAAGCTCAGCGGCTGACCGCAAAGCAGCGAGCATGCTTCTTTCATCGGCTTTGTTCTGCCCCGCAATGTCAAATGCGGTTCCGTGGTCGACAGAGGTGCGAATAATCCCGCCGTTTAATCCGACCGTAATGTTGACGCCCTCTTCCAGCCCGAGGACTTTGACCGGAATATGCCCCTGATCATGGTAGCAGGCTACGACAAGGTCAACATCTCCCCGAACAGCCTTGTAAAACAGTGTGTCTGCGGGGTATGGGCCGTCGGCATCGATTCCCTCGGCTGCCGCCTGCTCGATCCCCGGAAGCAATTGCCGTTCTTCTTCGCCGTTTCCGAACAGCCCGTTTTCCCCTGCATGAGGGTTGATTCCGCAAACCGCAATTTTCGGCAGTTTGAATCCGGCTCTTGTCAATGTATCATGTGCGAGACGGATGACTTTATAGGTCCGCTCCGGCGTAATCGACTGAATCGCCTCAATCAGCCCTTGATGCGTTGTCAGATGAATCACCTTCAGTTTTGGCGAAGCCAGCATCATGCTGTAGTCGGTTGTATTTGTTAAATGAGCGAGAATTTCCGTATGCCCCGGGTATCGGTGTCCGCCTTTATGCAGCGCCTCCTTATTTAACGGTGCTGTGCAAATCGCTTGAATACAGCCTTCTTGAGCGAGTTCAACCGCTTTTTTCACGAAATGAAAAGCGGCGTTTCCGGCTTCAGCCGATACCTTTCCAACTGGCAGGTTTTCAGGCAGCAGATCGATATCGAGACAATCGATCTTTCCATGTACAAAACCGCACTCGTCCGGATGCATCACCTGGTTAATGACAACCTCTGATCCGATTTGGACGGCGGCTTTTTTCATCATTTTCATATCGCCGATGACGAGCGGCTTGCACATGTCATACACTTTGCGGGATTTGAGAGCTTTTGCGATAATTTCCGGACCGACGCCTGCCGCGTCGCCCATTGTAATGCCGATAACCGGTTTCTCCATTGTTTATCCTCCTTGTAGCTTGATTGCCGCATTTGCCATCACCGACCGGGAGCCAAAATTTCCGGCCTTTGTCACAATGTACAAATCGTCTCCGGCTGCTCCCAGCGGAACGCCTGGCTCTACTTCGTCCAGCAATCGTATCTCATGGACGCGAAGCTGACGCAGCACTTGGTATGCCGTGTCACCTCCGGTTAAAAACAGCCGATTCACATGAAAAGCTTGAATCAGCTCGCCCGCCAATTCGCCAAGTGCGCCGGACACCGCATTGCTCGTTTGAACCGGGGTGAATCCGCGGCTTTCACCGATCTTCTGTGTCTCTGCTGCATTATCCGAGGTGCAGAGGACGATGTGTTTCGAACGGCGCCGGACGTCCGCCGCCCTTTCCTTCAGCCGTTCGAACTCGTTTCTTTTCTCAGCTTCGCCGCACAGCACGCGTTCTGATCTCAGTTCTACTTTTTCAGCCAAACGTGCGGCAAATAGCTCCTGAAGCTGTTTCCTCCCCGTCGGGCTCATGCTGCCGACGACAAACATAACCGGTAAACCGGAAGAGGGAACGGTTTGCCCGAGCTTCCTTTCTTTCAGATTGAACGCTTTAGGCAGACAGCTCATCAAGCCCGCCGAGCCGGCCAAAATGATAGAATACGGCAAACTCCGCAGGATAAACGCCAGATCCTGCAGATCGGATTCATGAACCGAATCAGCCGTGACATACGAAATCCCCTTCGCCCGAAAGCGTTCCAGCTTGTTTCGGACATGCCCGTCTCCGCGGCGGATGTCTTCATATGATAGATGCCCGCTCTTTTTTCGAGTCTGCTTTTCTATTAACCTTTGAATATTCGATTCTGCTACAGGCGTTTTCGGATCGTTCGCCGCTTCGGTTTCTTCCAGCTTTGCGCCGTTCACATAATGGACGCCGCCGATGACCTGGCGTCCGTTTTGGGGGTATCCGGGAGCCACCAGCACGAAATCCGGCTGAAACACTTCGGACATCGCTTGAAGTTCGGCTCCGATATTTCCCCTCATCGTGCTGTCAATTTTTTTGTAGACGATATCAAACGATTGCCGGGAGATGTGTTCACTGATGTTTTTCACAGCCGCCTTCGCCTCTGCGGCTGACAGCGATCTGCTGTCCGTATTGAAAATAACGGCACCGTCCGTTTCCCGTCTGGTGAATTCGGCGTCGAGTTTGACGGAAACATCCATCCCGTAATGAACCAGCTGGCCGCTGCAGTCGTTCGCCCCTGTCAAATCATCCGCGATGATTGCAATTTTCAATGTCTTCATCCTTTAGTTGATTAGTTTTCGATAGATATCTTTTATATTTTCCAAGCTGAGCGGTTTCGGATTGTTATGAAGCAGGCGCGTCACTTTTGAAGCTGAGTCGGCTAAATCGTCCACATCGCTTGCGGTTACGCCGTACGCTTTTAAATTTTGAGGAATATTCAGCCGCTTCGTCCACTCTCTTATTTTCTGCACAACGGCCTCAGCCGCTTGTTCAACGGTCAGATCAGAGGCGGTGATTCCCATCGGTTCAGCGGCAAGAGACAGCCGTTCTGTAATGGCATCCATATTAAACTCCATCACATGCGGAAGGAGCATCGAATTGGCGACACCATGGGGAATTCGGTATTTCCCCCCAAGCGGATAGGCAAGGGCGTGAACGGCAGCAGTTCCTGCGGCCGTCAGCGCCATGCCGCCATACATCGAACCGAGCAGCATGTTTTCTCTCGCTTGTATCGATGAACCGTTTTCATATGCTTCCACAATGCTTGCCGAAATCAGTCTGATGGATTCTAAAGCGAACATATCGCTGATCGGGTTTGCTTTCGTCGAAATGAACGATTCAAGCGAATGGGTGAACGCGTCCATTCCGGTAGCCGCCGTAATCGGTTTTGGCAATCCAAGGGTGATAACCGGGTCAAGAATGACCAGCTTCGGCAACATCAGCGGACTGACGATGCCGACTTTCAATTCCTCTTCGGGAAGCGTAACGATTGCGTTCGGCGTCACCTCTGCGCCCGTCCCAGAAGTACTTGGAATCAGCACGGTCGGGATTCCCGGCTTTTCGACCAAATCAGTCCCGAGCAACTCCTCGACCCTTTTCGAATTCGTTTGCAGCACGGACAATATTTTCGTTCCGTCCAAAACGCTGCCTCCGCCGATTCCGATGAGAATGTCGTATCGTTTCTCACGGATGCCTCTAAATACATCTTCAATATTTTGAACGGTCGGTTCCGGCGATATGGCTGTGCAAACATCTGACTGGATGCCGATCTCTGTAAGCTGAGCCTGTACTTCGCCGATCGTGCCGAGCTTGACGATCGACGGCTGGGTAATAATCAGGGCTCTGTCCGCCTTCGGCACAATCGTTTTTACATGATCTTTCAGCCGGCGGATCGAATGTTCGCCTGCGACGATATGAGCGGCCGTCCGAAATTGATAATTCGCTGGCATTTTTGAAACCTCCCTATTTTGATTGATAGTAGGCGACCATTTTTTCGACCTCCAAGAGCGCCGGACCGGTCAGCTCTTTGACGGGCGCTTTCGGCGGGCCTACAGGGATCGAATAAAGCTCCACCGCTTTTTTCAGGGCCGCCGGGATCGTTCCTAACCGAAACGTATCGCGAAGCGGCTGAAGCTCCCTCTGGGCAGCCTCCGCCTTTTCAGTCTCACCCTCTGTCCAATGGCGATAAATCGACGTCACGATATCAGGGAGCATATTTGCCGTTGCTGCGACTGCTCCCGCTCCGCCCGCTTGAAGCGTCTTCAATATGAGCGAATCGGTGCCTGCAAAAACGGCAAAGTCTTCTTGTTTCGTCTGCTCGATATACTTCTGTATGTTTTCAAATTTTCCGCTGCTGTCCTTAATTCCGACGATATTATCCACTTTTGCAAGCTCTGCCACCGTTTCCGGTTCTAAATGGAAACCTGTTTTTGAAGGGATATTGTACAAAAGGACCGGAAGTGAAACGGATGCCGCGATTGTTTTATAATGCGCCACCGCTTCTTCCTGTGTCGGCGGGATAAAGAACGGCGTGATGACCGACAGCGCATCTGCGCCAAGCCTCTCCATTTCCTTAGAAAGCCAGATCGTTTCTTCTGTACTGTTTCCCCCGCTCCCTACCATGACGGAAACGCGTCCGGCTGTCTCTTGAATGATGATTTCTGCAACTTTCAGCTTGTCTTCGATGTTGAACATATGAAATTCCCCGTTGGTACCCAACGCAAAAAGCCCGTGTACATGAGCATCGATCAAATGGTTCGTCAACTGTTTCAACGCCGATTCATCAATGCTTTGATCTTTTGTGAGCGGTGTCAGCATGGCGGGATAAATCCCCTTTGGTACGAATCCCATGATTGCCTCCCCTTCCTGTAAAGCGTTTTCAAAAACGATTATATACATAAATGTTTCAATAATCAACGTTATTTATCTAAATAATTTTTATTTAGCGTTGCATATTAAAACAAACAAAATAAAACACCCGGCTAAACCGGGTGTTTATCAATGCGGCGATTTCAATTTTCTCCAAAGCGTCGTTCTGTTGATGCCGAGCCTCTCCGCTGTTCTTGTTTGATTGTTCCCTTCTTCGGCATAGATTTTTTGAATGATCCTTTTTTCGATCTCTTCGAGCGTTCCGGATAGATCGATGTCTTCTCTTTCTTCTTCGTTCAAGCGGCACAGGACCCGTTCAGCGTCAGCTTTCTCGATATAAACGCCCTGCGCTTCAAGAACACAGTTTTGGACCGCTTTTCTCAATTGGCTGAGGTTGCCCGGCCATTTCGCTTCTTCAAGCAGAACACCAGCTTCACTTCGAAAGCCGACGATTTGTTTGCCGAATGCCTCATTGCTTTCTGCAATAAATTGATAAGCCAGATATAAAATATCCTCTTTTCTTTCGGAAAGAGGGGGAACGTCCAGTTCCAAATGACAAAGCGCATCATATAATTCATTTGAAAATTCCCCGGCGCGCCTGCGGGAAGAAGAAACGATCAGCCTCGGCCCATCATACGGTTCGCTGATCCGCCTGAGCAAAAGCCGTTGCGAGGACAGCGGCATGCGATCGACTTGTTTGATGTATAGCGTTCCTCTCCCTGAAAAGAATTCTTCGCTTTCACACGCTTGCTCCCATTCTGCTTCAGACAGCAAACCGGCATCGATTTTTCGAAACGGCTCATGCTTGTCCTCACCCTTCATATGGATCAGCCCGGCCAGGCTCTCTTTCCCTGAGCCGGGCGCTCCGTTGATCCATACGGGTTCCCGCCTTGCCGCGAACAACTCCGCTTTTTTCAGCACCTGCTGCATCGTTTCATTCCTCGATGTTTCCATATAGCTTGTCCGCAAAGGAGAAAGAATCGCTGCACCGGGCAACGAAGAAACGCGAACATCTTTTGCTTTTTCCGCGGTAAATACGGTCAATGCCTCGTCTGATGCGAAAAACCTGCGCCCCGTGATATTCCATGTCCGCCCATGCTTTCGGAGTCTAAAATGGATGATTCCCTTCTTTTCCGCTTCCCCGATCAGCTCTTCCAGATTATCCAGCAAGCCGATATGTTCGGCAAATACGCCGTTTTGAAAAACCTGCCGCAATGTCTTGTTATATACTGCATAACCGGTTTCGGCCTTTTGTAAAATGTGATACGGCACAGCGTACTTCTGCTTGATGCCCTCTAAAAAGGAATACAGTTTTTTAGCGTATGCAAAAGCTTTGGCAATGCTTTCTTTTCCGGATGTCAAAAGCAGTCCGTTTAAACCGAGCCGCTCTGCTTTCTCAATTGTGATCACATCGCCGATAATGATCTGATAGCCCTGTTCTTTGAGCTGAAGAAGCACCGGTTCAACATCGCGTTCGTCTGATACGGCGTAGGCATCGATCCGGATATCCAAAATTTCGCACACTGCCGACGCGCCATCGGCAATCATCGGAAATCCGACAATTGCCGCCTTGCCGGGATAGCCCTTGGCAAGCGTAAGCACACGCAGCATATCGTATCCCGACACTTCGATATCCACAACCGGTATGCAAACTTCTTGCTGGATCAGCTCAGCGGTTCCACCTCTGCTGATAATCAAATCAGTCCCGTTTGCTTCCGCTTGTTTCGCCAGCTCCACGCCCTTCTCTAAATCTCCGGAAGCCGCCTCGAATTCAAAATCCTCGCCGCCGGCCAATTGAATCATCAGCTCTTTCAATCCTTCATAAGGAGCAATTGCCATCACTTTCATATTCGATCACCTTTTGTTGCAAATTTAAACATATTAACACTATACCAAAAGGCAGAAATATTTGGAACTGCAAAACGAAGGCAAAATAAAAAGGCTCCATTACGGAAGCCATTTTTCTCCCCAGCTGGCCATCTCCTTAAATACGATGTGGAACTCTTTTCCTTTTTCTGTTAAGGCATACTCGACAGTGACCGGAACCGTTGGGAACACCCTGCGGGAAATCATTCCGTTTTCTTCAAGGTGTCTTAAAGTATCCGTTAATCCCTTTGTGTTGACGTTGCCCAAGTTTCTTCTAAGTTCGTTGAAGCGCCGCTTCCCTTTTATCAATTCAGCCAGAACAGCAAATGACCATTTTCCCGACAGAATATGGAGTACATCGTGAATCAAAGAAGAGCATTCCTGATACCGCACAGCCGAATTCATAAGCAAATCCTCCTTGCTTCGCTGATCAATTTTGACTAATCCTATCACAGGAATGTAAAGGTATCAAGACAAATGTACTGCAGTTTATTTTTGTAAAGCATATATAAAAAAATTGCGTTCTTGTGAAGCCTCCCGGTGATTGTTATTGTTATTGCTATATCGAAAAGGAGGAAAAAACATGAAAAAACAATACGCTTCATTATTCACGCCCTTTACTTTTAAAAACGGCATCCAATTGAAAAATAGGATGATCATGCCGCCAATGGGGCATTCATCCTCAATGCCGGGAGGATTCATTTCTGATGACGAACTCGTCTATTATGCCGCGCGGGCAACAGATGTCGGGATGGTCATCACATCAGGAACAACCATACAGCCCCGAACCGGATTCCCCGGCGTCCCCGGAGCTGAAAACGATGATCAAATCCCGGGACTTACCCGGCTTGCAGCCACTTTAAAGAAACATGGAGCAAAAGCGATCCTGCAGCTCTTCCATCCTGGAGCCAAAGGTATAGAGCGGACAGTCAGCGCCAGCGCCGTCGCTCCAAATCCGGATGCACCGGTGCCAAGGGCACTATCTGAACAAGAGATTCAAGAACTGATCCATGCCTTCGGCCAGGCGGCGCGAAGAGCGATAGAAGCCGGGTTTGACGGAGTAGAAATTCACGGCGCGAACGGGTTTCTCGTCCATCAGTTTTTCTCACCTTATTACAACCGGCGCAATGACAGCTGGGGCGGCACTTTAGAGAAACGGATGAGGTATCCGCTTCAGATTATAGAAGAAATCAGACGCGTAGCGGAAAACTGCCATAAACCATCCTTTATCATCGGTTACAAGTTTTCGCCCGAAGAGCCGGAAACGCCCGGAATCACGATGGATCAAACGCTGTCTTTCGTCAATGTACTGCGGGAACAAGCATTGGATTACCTGCACGTTTCTCTGATTGATTTCCGGTCTTTTCCGCGCCGTGGTGCAGACAAATCCCGCACGCGGATGGAACTGATCAAAGAAGCGGTCCAAGACCGCATCCCCCTAATCGGAGCAGGGAAAGTTCGCGCACCGGAAGATGCCGTTCAAGCGCTGAAAACAGGAGCCGATCTCATCGGAATCGGCCGGGGCCTTCTGATGGATCCGGAATGGCTTCAAAAAGTTAAAGCCGGAAAAGAGGACGATATTCAAACAACCCTGTCAAGACATGACCAGAGAAAGCTCATGATGCCAGACGCTTTTTGGAAAAGCATCCCGATGTATATTGATTTCAATGATTAAAGATTTTGCCTCCTTATACAGACTATAGATTCATATAAAAAAGGTGTCTTTTATCTTAAAATAAATGCCGTTTTCAAAAAAATGTATAAGGAAAAAGGAACTTAGACCTGTTGAGTCTATGACCCGGGTATATTAGAATGATGATAATTCAATAACGTCGGGATTGTTACTGTGCTTTAGCAGGCAAGACCTAAAATGTGTGAAGGGCAAAGTCTATCTTTTTGCCGTTATGACCTTACACATTTTAGGTCTTTTTTCTGTTCCGGCGACATCTGGAGGTGACTGACAACCAAAAAGATCGTTTTTGAAAGATTGACCTATCACGATCATGAAAGGAAGGAATTTTGATGAACATCAAAAAAATCGCAAAACAAACAGCAGCCCTAACCTTTGCAGCCGCACTGCTGACAGGAGGAGCAACACAGGCTTTTGCCAAAGAAACCGAAACGAAAGATTACAAGAAGAGCTACGGAATTTCGCACATTACAAGAAATGATATGCTGAAAATTCCTGAACAGCAGAAAAGCGCACAATTTAAAGTCCCTCAATTCGATCCGGCATCCATCAAAAACATTCCTTCGGCAAAAGGATATGACAGCTCAGGAAAATTAATCGACTTAGACGTTTGGGACAGCTGGCCGCTGCAAAATCCTGACGGCACAGTGGCAACGTACCACGGCTACAATCTCGTATTCGCCTTGGCGGGAGACCCGAAAAACGTCGATGATACATCGATCTACCTGTTCTATCAAAAGAAAGGCGAGACATCGATCGACAGCTGGAAAAACGCCGGCAGAGTGTTTAAAGACAGCGATAAATTCATTCCTAACGATCCGTACCTTAAATATCAAACACAGGAATGGTCAGGTTCTGCCACATTAACAAAAGACGGAAAAGTCCGACTGTTTTACACGGCGTTCTCCGGCTCGCAATACGGCAAGCAAACGCTGACAACGGCTCAAGTCAATTTCTCTCAGCCGGATTCAGACACTCTCAAAATTGAAGGCGTGGAAGACCATAAATCGGTCTTTGACGGCGCCGACGGAACGGTATACCAAAACGTCCAGCAGTTCATTGACGAAGGAAACTACAGCTCAGGCGACAATCATACGATGAGAGATCCGCATTATGTCGAAGACCACGGCCATAAATACCTCGTGTTTGAAGCAAACACAGGCACAAAAACCGGCTACCAAGGCGAAGATTCTCTATTCAACAGAGCTTACTACGGCGGAAACAAATCGTTCTTCAAGGAAGAAAGCACCAAACTGCTTCAGGGACCGAAGAAAAAAGACGCTGAATTGGCAAACGGTGCGCTCGGAATAGTTGAATTAAACAATGATTACACCTTGAAAAAAGTGATGAAACCGTTGATCGCTTCCAATACGGTGACAGACGAAATCGAACGCGCCAACCTCTTTAAAATGAACGGCAAATGGTATCTGCTCACAGATTCAAGGGGCTCAAAAATGACGATTGACGGCATTGGTTCAAAGGATATTTATATGCTCGGCTATGTATCAAATTCTCTGACCGGGCCATTCAAGCCATTAAATAAATCCGGACTCGTACTTCATATGGATCAGGATTACAATGACATCACATTTACTTATTCACACTTTGCCGTTCCGCAAGCGAAAGGCAATCAAGTTGTGATCACAAGCTATATCACAAACAGAGGTATTTCGAACGAGCATCACTCCACATTTGCGCCAAGCTTTTTGCTAAACATCGAAGGGTCAAAAACATCCGTCGTTCAAAACAGCATTCTGGCGCAAGGACAATTAACAATCGATTAATAAAGCGAAAAAGAAAATGCCGGTCGCAATCGGCATTTTCTTTTCGTGTGTCATCTTATAACATAAAGTGAGGAATTTGCTTGAATATGAAAGTATATCAACGGATAAGCGTTTTTATCTCTTGTCTCGGGGTTTTCACGGCAATCCTGCTGCCGGCCCGCGAGACGGAACAAAAGGGAGAAATCCGAACCGTCGCATCACACCGTGCCGCGTTTCATTTGACGGCGCCGGATAAATGGAAAAACGATCCCCAAAGGCCCGTCTATATGAACGGACAGTACCACTACTATTATCTTTACAACCGCGATTATCCGGACGGTGGCGGAACGGAGTGGCGCCATGCGGTATCAAGCGATCTGGTGCACTGGAAGGACGAAGGAGTTGCCATTCCGAAATATACAAACAAAAACGGTGATCCATGGTCCGGATCAGTCGTCGTTGATTCAAAGAACACGGCGGGCTTTGGAAAAGGAGCGGTCATTGCGATTATGACCCAGCCGGCATCAGACAGCGGCCAAGAAGAACAGTTTTTATGGTACAGCAAAAACGGCGGAAAAACGTTTACTCCTTACGGGGACGACCCGGTTTTGTCAAATCCCGGTACGGTGGATTTCAGAGATCCAAAAGTAATCTGGGATGAGCAGGATCAAAAATGGGTAATGGCGCTGGCGGAAGGAGCGAAAATCGGTTTTTACGAATCTCATAATTTGAAGAAATGGCGGTATACAGGAGGATTTCTCACGCAAAACATCGGCACGGTCGAATGTCCAGATCTCTTCATGATGCGGGCAGACGACGGAACGTATAAGTGGGTGCTCGGCACGAGCGCCAACGGCAAGCCTTCAGGCAAACCGAATACGTATGCATATTGGACAGGCACCTTCACCGGAAAGGAATTCAAGGCCGATCAAGAAGAACCGAAATGGCTCGACTACGGCTTTGACTGGTATGCCGGCGTGACCTTCGAAGACGGCGAGTCCAGCGATCAATACGACAAGCGCTATGCCATGGCCTGGATGAATAATTGGGATTATGCAAATGATACGCCGACGCAGAATGACGGCTTCAACGGGACAGATTCGATCGTCCGGGAGATTCGCTTAAAACACGACGGCGGGAATACATACAGCCTCGCATCGCAGCCTATCAGCCAATTAGACCAATTAACCGTTTCAACCGATGAGTTTGAAAAAATCGAAGTCAACGGGTCAAAAACGCTGTCTGTCAAAGGAGATACCTACATGCTTGACGCAGATATCTCCTGGTCTGACGCTAAAAATATCGGATTGAGGCTCAGGGAATCGGCTGACGGAAAGCGCCACATTGATGCGGGAATATGCGCGGAAGACGGATACTCTTATGTGAACAGAGGCTTTACGAAACAGCCCGACAAAAGCCGCACTTACATTGAAAGCAAAGCGCCGTTTGATGCAAACAACAAAAAGGTCCATGTCACGATCATCGTCGATAAAACAACGGTGGAAATGTTCGTTGACGACGGCCGGGTTGTTCATTCAAATCAGGCTTTTCCCGGCTTGCACGATCAAGGCATCACCCTGTTTGCCGAAAACGGGATAGCCGTTTTTGAACATTTGAAAATCAAACACTTTCAGTGACACTCAGCGAAAAAAGACAAGGGCATGATGAAACCCTTGTCTTTCCCCTTTTTTCCTTCAATCCGCGCCCAGTCTGTTTCAATTTCTCTCCCTGATGATGCGGGATCCGAGTGGAGCGTATTTTTATGTATTGCATCACGCTTCAAATGGATGTAAATGATTAAAGCTGTTAAAATGGTCCTGCGGGGGGATTCAATTGGAAACATACAAAAATAAAATTAGGCAACTGTTAAAAGAGCATCATCGTGAACATACGTTTGAAAAGCAAAGCGAAGAAGACATTCAAGCAACTGAAAAAGAGCTTCAAGTGACATTTCCTCAAAGCTTCAGATGGTTTTTAAAAGAGTTCGGCGGCGGCGGCCATGAACTTGATATCAACGGATGCCGTGACATCTTGGCGTACCATCATTCATTCAAGTCTTTTCGTATTCCAAAAGGGTATGTCATCATCCAGGATGTTGATGAATACTGCTATTGCCTTGATACCGAAAAGATGAAGGACGGAGAATGTCCGGTCGTCAATTGGAGCGCGTACGAAGAAGGAATCTATCATATGGCAGATCACTTCTACGAATTTATGTTGGACGAAATTAAAAATGCGATAGACAATGATTGGTTTGATGTATAAAAAAACAAGGGCGGCACCATGCCAAACCCTTGTTTCCCTGACTTTATATGACGCGCTCGGAGGGATTCGAACCCCCGGCAGACGTGGTACCGGAAACCACCGCTCTATCCAGCTGAGCTACGAGCGCACGTTATGTTCTTTATGCGTCAGCAATGATTATTATACTCGATCTTCTTTCAAATTTCAACCTTTTTTCTTATCATGCAAAACGTACTGAAGAAATTTAGATTTCCGCATGCCGTTTGAATCTTTGTCATTTTGGGAAAAATGGTACACAGATCATAACGTTTGGGGAAACGCTTTTTGTTTGACCTTTATTGACCAAAAATGTATGATTAAACTACATACTTACCTTTTAAGGTGAAGGAGGAGCATTATGAATTTAATACCTACAGTCATTGAACAGACGAATCGCGGGGAAAGAGCATATGACATCTACTCACGCCTGCTGAAAGACCGCATCATTATGCTAGGGTCGGCAATCGATGACAATGTTGCGAACTCCATTGTATCACAGCTTTTGTTCCTTGAAGCGGAAGATCCTGAAAAAGATATCAGCATCTACATTAACAGCCCGGGCGGCTCCATTACGGCCGGTATGGCGATCTATGATACGATGCAGCTTATTAAGCCGCAAGTCTCCACGATTTGTACGGGAATGGCGGCATCCATGGGTGCGTTCCTTCTTGCTGCAGGTGAGAAAGGGAAACGCTATGCCCTTCCAAACAGTGAAGTGATGATTCACCAGCCGCTCGGCGGAGCTCAAGGTCAGGCGACTGAAATCGAAATTGCCGCAAAACGCATTCTTTCATTGCGCGACAAGCTGAACAAAATTCTTGCGGAACGCACTGGACAGCCGCTTGAAATCATTGAGCGCGACACTGACCGCGACAACTTTAAATCGGCTGAAGAAGCAAAAGAATACGGCTTAATCGATAAAATCCTGACGCGCAGGTAACGACGCGCTGAAGTATAGGGCAAAAAGAGCTCCCGGGGTTTCCCCGGAGGCTCTTTTTTATGTTCCGAACGGGCTGTCATACTCCATCCGCTTTGCCGTTTGCCGTGCCGTTTCTTCCCCAAGCAGCCGTTTGATGATATGGAAAGACATATTGATTCCGGCGGAAATCCCCCCTGAGGTGACGATATTTCCTTCATCAACGAATTTCACGCCCCGAACCACGTTCACTTCCGGAAACTCCTGCTCGAGCCTGTCATAGCTCGCCCAATGCGTAGTCGCGCTTTTTCCGTTTAATAAACCGGTTTTTGCCAGAAGGAGCGCTCCCGTACATACGGACAGCAAAAGCTCTGTATGTCCGGCTTCTTTTTTGATCCAGCCGGTGAGCCGTTCATTGTAAACTTCACGGTTTCGCGCGCCGGGGCCGCCGGGAACGATCAATATGTCAAAATGCGGGGCATTCCCGATTGAGAAATCAGGCACGACCGTCAATCCGTTTCTTGCCGTCACCGCTTCTCCTGTTTCCGAGATCGTTTTGACCTCAAACGGGCGCTCTTCTCCGCTGCCCGCAGTTACTGAAAAAACTTCAAACGGTCCGGCGAAATCGAGCACTTCCACCTCATCAAACAGCAGCAAACCGACATTCCGCTTCTTTTTCATATCCCCGTCCCCCTTTGCCTTATGTATTCTATAATTCTTTCCACTTTTTCTCTAACACCGGATAACGATATTCGTTCATCTGGTCGATCAATTGCTCATGGTTTGATGATGCATAGATCAGCTTCAGGTGCGACTCGTTTGAAAAGCCTTCTTGAACGCTGTGCTTCAGCATTTCGAGCAGCGGCTCAAAGTACCCGCTGATGTTATAAAGCCCGATCGGTTTTTGGTGTATGCCGATTTGCGCCCAGCAAAGCACTTCAAATAATTCTTCAAAAGTGCCGAATCCGCCGGGCATGGCGATAAACCCGTCAGAGAGTTCCATCATTTTCGCTTTGCGTTCATGCATTCCGCCGACTTCCACCAGCTCTGTTAAACGCTGATGGACGACCTCGCCTTGAAAAAGGCCCTTCGGCATGACGCCGGTCACTTCACCGCCGTTTTCCAGCACGGTATCGGCGATCACACCCATCAATCCCATCCTTGAACCGCCGTATACGAGACGGAGTCCTTTCTCGGCTATGTAAGCCCCGAGCTCTGCTGCTTTTTTCTTGTATTCCGGGTTTTCACCCATATTTGACCCCGAATAGACGCATACCGTTTTCATTCAGCTCACTCCAACTCAAGATATTGATTAAAACAACTAACATTGTACTATATATTGTTTGTTCCGTGTGCGATAATATAAATGAATTTTTTTATAATGGGAGTGTATCGTCATGATAACAGAAGCAGAACAATGGACGAAAGAGTTTTATCAAAAAAGAGGCTGGAGCGAGTACGGCCCTTTTATTAGAATCGGTTTTTTAATGGAGGAGGCGGGCGAGCTGGCAAGAGCCGTCAGAGCCTATGAAATCGGCAGGGACCGTCCCGATGAGACGAAGCGCTCCGCCGGCGAATTAAAGCGGGAACTCGTCGAGGAGATGGGTGATGTGATGGGGAATCTGATTATGCTTGCAGGAATGTATGACATATCCCTTGAAGACATGATGGCAGCACACCGGAAAAAGCTGACAGAGCGGTTTAAAGGTGAAACATCGTGAAGATCAATGACCGCCTGTACGGAGAAGCCGATGTAGAGCCCGTGCTGGACGAGCTCATCCGCTCAGGAGGCGTTCAGCGGCTTAAAGGAATCCATCAAGGCGGGGCGAGCTTTCTCGTACATCCCGGGTGGAATGTCACCCGCTACGAACACAGCCTCGGTGTCATGCTGCTGATCCGAAAGCTTGGCGGAAGCCTTGAGGAACAAATAGCCGGTTTGCTCCATGATGTGTCACATACGGCATTTTCCCATGTGATTGATGATGTATTTCAAATGGAAAATGAAGATTACCACGAACAGATCTTTTCCGGATGGGTCAGACATTCCGACATACCGGATATTCTACATACATACGGATTCAGCCACGAGAAGTTACTATACGACGACAGCAAATGGACGCTTCTGGAACAGCCCGCTCCCTCCTTGTGTGCAGACCGCATCGATTATACGCTGCGCGACTCCCTTGCCTACGGCTTTGCGAAGAAGGACGAAATTGCGGAGTTTATCGAAACCGGACTGATCGTTTTTGAAGGGGAAATATGCTGCACTTCCACCAGCGCTGCCGAATGGTTTACGCGCCTTTATTATCGGGAAGTCGTCGATTTTTTTATGCACCCGTTAAATTTGTACGGACTGAAATTGGTGAGCAAAGTGCTGAAGCAGGCGCTCGAGATGCGCTTGATCACGAAAGACGATATTCTCAAAACAGATGATGAACTGATTGCGGTCTTAAATGAAAGCCCCGGCCTCAAAGGCGAACTGAAAAAGCTGAGCACGGCGAAACAGCGCGTCAAACAAGGCGGACCAAACGATTTCACCTTTCATCAAACATTGAAAAAGAGGCTGATCGATCCGAAAGTGATCCAAGACGGCAGAAAAACACCCGCCTCCACCCTTTCCGAGAATGTGCGCCAGATGACGGAAACCGCTGCCGATGCAATGGAAAAAGGGGCTTATGTGAAAGTGAGCCTGTGAAAAACCGCCTGTTCACAGAACAGGCGGCTTCGTTTTTACTATGTGATGTCAAAGATTTGCTCAGGGCGATCGACAAAGTGCTGCTTGCCGATTTTATGAAACAGCCCCGTTTTATGAAGAAGCTCCCGCGGCTGTGGCTGGAGTCCGACGATCATGACCTTCCCGTGTTGCTGGTGCACACGGTTGACGATCGTCATCAGGCTTCCTTCGGCAGATGAGTCCATATAGTCGACTTTATTCATCAGCAGGATCAACAGTTTTGGCATATGCTTTTTATTTAAGATCGAATCCTCCAAGGAATTGGAAGAACCGAAAAACAGCGGGCCTTCAACCGTGTAGATGCTGACTGACCGATGAAACGTTTTCTCCTCTGCAGAAGCCGCAGCCGGAACGAGTGACTCGGCTGCATCTTTTTTAATGCGGAACGATTGGCTCATCCTTGCGATAAAGGTGACGATCGCCAATAAAATGCCGCCGGCTACCCCGAAAACGAGATCCTGCCACACCGTTAACAGAAACGTAACAACGAGGACGACAGAATCAGAATTTTTGAGCCCCAAAATGTTGGCAAACTCTTTTCGTTCGCTCATATTCCAGGCGACTACCATCAAAATCGGCGCCATGCTTGCAAGCGGGATAAGGGATGCATACGGAGCAAACAACAGCAGCACGAGCAGAACGAATACGCCGTGGACCACGCCTGATACCGGCGAAGCAGCGCCTGTCCTGATGTTTGTCGCCGTGCGGGCGATCGCTCCGGTCGCCGGTATGCCGCCGAAAAGCGGCGCAGCCATGTTGGCGATTCCCTGTCCGACCAGCTCTTTGTTGCTGTCATGCCTTGTCCCTTTCATGTTATCGGCGACCATCGCTGACAGCAGCGATTCGATTCCCCCCAGCATTGCTATCGCCAAAGCCGGCGGCAGCAAATATATGATCTTTTCCAGCGATAGCTCGGGGAATTGGAAGCTCGGCAAATTGCGCGGTATTTCCCCGTAAGCAGAGCCGATTGTCACTACTTGTTCGGGAAAAAGCGTCGCCGCCATCAGCGTTGATACCAATAAGCCGGCTAGCGCTCCGGGAACTTTAGGCAGAACCTTCGGAGTGAACAGCACGAAGAAGAGCGATACGACGGCCGTCAAAATGCTGTAAAAGCTGAACGTATCTAAGTTGATGACAACCTCTCTCATATTCATATAGAAGCTTTCGTGCTTTTCAACATCTCTCAAGCCCAAAAACTTGGCGATTTCCCCGGTAAAAATGATGACCGCGATTCCGGCGGTAAAGCCGATGATCACCGGTCGGGGAATAAACTTAATGATCTTGCCAAGCTTCAGCAGCCCCAAAATGACCAATATCGCTCCTGCCATAAAACCGGCGATTAATAAATTTTCGAAGCCGTATTGCAGAACGATCCCGAATAAAATCGGCACGAATGCGCCCGTTGGCCCGCCGATCTGGTATTTGGAGCCGCCGAGCAGCGATATTAATATACCGGCCACGATCACAGTGTAAAGACCGTGCTCCGGCTTCACGCCGGAGGCGATGGCAAACGCCATTCCGAGCGGAATTGCGACGATCCCTACGACCATCCCCGCTACGATATCTTTTTGAAATCGCTTTAGGTTATAACCTTCAAATCTGCCGGAAAAACGTAGCATGTAATGACATCCTCCCCTTCATGATCAACCCGTATTTCCTGAAAGCGAAACATTTTTCTGACCATCTTCTACAACTTCCAAACAGCCTGTCTTAGGATCGATAACCAATCCATGTACCGGAACGTCTTCCGGCATAAGCGGATGATTCCGCACCATTTTCACGCTGTACTTGACACTGTCTTCAACGCTGTCAAAGCCTGTCATCCACGAATCCAAATCGATGCCAGCATTTGCAAGCAGCTCCAGGCACTCTGCCTTCACCCCGCGCTGTCTGGCTTTTTCAAAGATCGCTGAAGCATTCAGACTCGCCATGCCGCATTCGTGATGCCCGATGATACAGACCTCTTCTGCTTGCAGCTCATATACGGCTACAAGGATGCTCCGCATCACGCTGCCAAAAGGATGAGAAACAACGGCCCCTGCATTCTTAATGATTTTTGCGTCTCCATTTTTCAAACCCATGGCATGATGGAGCAATTCCAATAATCGGGTATCCATAATGTCAAAATCACAAGTTTTTTCTCGGGAAATTTCGTCGTTTCGTAAAACTCGTATTTCTTTTCCTCTACAAAAGACTGATTGTGCTTCAAAATGGAAGATAAGTTAGCCATTTCTCTCACTCCTTTTCATAGTCATGTGACCTTGAATTTGTTGCACGTATGATTTATAGCACATGGTTTTTGAATTTTGGTTCGATTGCGAAAATTCACTAAAAATGTACTGAAATTTAATACATCACATTTTATATCTTTCTAAAATAATAAAATCTACGCTTTTGTCCGCCTATAAAAACACAATTAAAAACGACTGACAGAGCGGACTTCTGAATTTATAGTCAAAAAAATGCATTAAAATAAATTAAAAAATTTCATTAATCGTCTCCGAGATTGAAAAATCGCATAAATGATCTGATAGTCCTGCATTTCTTAGCGAACTTCGATTTTTGCAGTATCGATTTTTCCTCTATAATGACAGTACAGCATATTTTGAAGGAGGATGCAGATGAAGCCGTTTGTATACGTTACAAAGCCGATTCCGAAAGAAGTCGAAGAGATGCTTGCCGAACACTGCACATATGACATCTGGACGTCAAGGGAGCGCATTCCGAGACGCGTGCTGCTTGAGAACATCAAGGAAGCTGAAGGCCTTTTAACATCTGGAACAAAAATCGACCGTGAATTATTATGCAGCGCGCCGAAACTGAAAATCGTCAGCAATAACTCCGTAGGGTACGATAATTTTGATATCGAAGCCATGAAAGAAAAATCTGTGATCGGCACGCATACGCCGCACGTCCTTGATGATACGGTCGCAGACCTCGCATTTGGGCTGATCCTTTCTACAGCGCGCCGGATCGCAGAGCTTGACCGCTATGTGCGCGAGGGAAAATGGACGAAGTCCGAAGATGATGAAAGTCTGTTTGGCACAGATGTCCATCACCAGACACTCGGAATCATCGGAATGGGGCGGATCGGCGAAAAGGTTGCCAAGCGGGCCGCATTTGGCTTTGACATGGACGTCCTCTATTACAGCCGAAGCCGCAAACCGGAAGCCGAGAAAAAAACCGGAGCGGTATACACCGATTTCAACGAACTGTTACAGCGGTCAGACTTCATCGTCCTGATTACACCGCTGACAAAAGACACGTTCCATCTCATAGGGGAACGCGAGTTTAAGCAAATGAAACAGTCCGCTGTTTTCATTAATATTTCCCGCGGTCAGACCGTTGACGAAAAGGCGCTGATCAAAGCGCTGAAAGATGGATGGATTAAAGGCGCCGGACTAGATGTATTTGAGAAAGAGCCGATTGAATCGGACAATCCGCTCTTAAGCCTTCCAAATGCGACGCTCGTGCCCCACATCGGATCATCAACCCGCATTACCCATGTCAACATGCTGAAAAGCGCCGTCAAAAACCTGATTGACGGCCTAGAAGGCAAACAGCCGCGCGATGTCGTGAAGGAATTAAAGGAGGACGGGCGCTAGGCTCGGAACGTTTTGCCGAGCTCCATCCCCAATCCGAAATAGTGCCGGAAATTATAAATCAGGGGACTCCACTTTTCAGGATCGATGTGGTTTGTCCCTTTGATGATGTTCTCATGAACATGCACGCGCACAGCCTTAGTTTCAACCACGGCAAAGAACGGCGTATGTTCGGGAATGCGGACCGTTTTGACCTCGGCTTCGATTTGAATCGGGCAATCGGCAACTCTGTCCGGTTTGACGAATTGAGATGGAGCCGGCGTCAAACCGCTGGCTGCGAACTTTTCTTTGCAATATGTGTAGCCGAGCCGTTTTTTCGCTTCGGGCACTGGATCTTTCCCTGTAAAGGCCGCCAGTTCCTCTACGTTTCTCCATAATGACGGGTCAGGCACATTGATCACGCACTGATTCTGTCTTTCGATATTTTCAAACGCTTTACCTTCCGTTGATACTCCGATGACCACACAGTCCCCGAGCGCCCATGAAGACGAAAGCGGGCTGAGATTCACAGAGCCGTCTTCGTTTTGCGTACTGAGCAAAATTACCGGCATCCCATAGTACAATATGCTTGGTTCGATTGTTCATGTTTTTTCCTCCTTATCTGTTTTGATTGTAATCCATTAATATATCGATTATCATCGAAATATGGATTACATATTGGAGGGATCGATATGAACGTTACCCCGAATATTGCAGAGGCAGCCAAGCTTATCACTGATCCGTCGCGCGCTGCGATGTTAACCGCTTTGCTTGATGACCGTTTTTATACTGCCTCCGAGCTTGCCGGCTTTGCCGGCGTTAAACAGCAAACCGCCAGCTTCCACCTTGCCAAGCTGGCTGACGCGGATATGGTGGTCAGCCAAAAGCAGGGACGGCACCGCTACTACCGGCTTAAACATTCGGAAACCGCCCGGATACTGGAAACTCTTCTTCTGGCGGCGCCGCCGGGGGAAATCAGGTCCTTCCGCCAATCAGCAGAGGACCGGGCGATCAGAAAAGCCCGGACATGCTACGACCATCTGGCCGGAACGCTTGGCGTGAAACTTGCCGAACAGCTCGTCAGCATGGACTTTTTAAAAGAAAATGAAGAAGCTTTTACCGTCACTGAAAAGGGCGAATCATGCTTCAAGGAACTTGGCATCGATGTACGGGAGGTCAAAAGAAAGCGCCGCTCTTTTTGCCATAGATGCCTTGACTGGAGCGAAAGGCGCTACCACTTGGCCGGCGCTTTAGGCTCCGCGCTGCTCGACGCCTTTATCCGCATGGGCTGGATCGAGCGCCGTCCGCTCTCAAGAGCCGTTTCCATCACGCCTAAAGGAGAAAAAGAGTTTGAACGCGTGTTCCATATTTCTATAAAAAAGAACTGATTCAATATTGAATCAGTTCACTTTTTTTATATATTCATATTCTTCATAACGGCCCGTTCATAGACTTTTCGAGTGATGATGTAATACGCCGCCTGAAAGAGAAAATAGATGCCTATGACCGTCACGGCGCTGAAAAACAGATTGGACTTGAGCATATTGCTTAGAGCCTTATACGCAAACGCAGCGTGGATGGAGCCTGCGACAAACGGAATGAAAAAGAGAAATCCCATTTGCTTTCCGAGAATTGCCCGGATTTCCTTTTTCGTTACGCCGATTCTCCGCAGCGCAAACACTTGAATCCGCGTATCTTCGATTTCGGTGAAAAGCCGCAAATACATCATGCTCCCTTGGACCACGAAAAACACGATGCTGATAAACAGCCCGATAAACAGCGTAAGCGCCGTCGCCTGCTTCATCACTTGATAGCCCGGCGCCCTGACCTGAAACGAATCTTTTTGCTCCTTCGGCACCATTTGCTCAAGCTTTTCAGATGCTTTGACTTGATGTTCCCAATCGTTAAGCTCATAGCCTATGATTCTCATCTGTTTGTTAAGGGGCACCGCTTCAGCTGCTTTCTCATACGCTTCCTGGTCGACGACAATTAATTTACTCGCTCTTCCCATATTGAAAAGAATTCCTTTATCCCGCTCTTTTTCCATTTTTAACACGAGGCTCTTCCCGGCTGCCGTTTTGATCTTCACGGGTTTCCCTGTTTCAAAATATCCCGTATTCCCATAGTGGAACGGAAGATTGATAAACGCCTCTCCCTTTTTCAATTGTGCCGGCGGGAGATGCTTTTTTTCGGCAGCCTTATCATAGTCTTTTTCAGAAATCATCACGCCTTCATTTTTCCGCTGTTTCGTGTTGAATGTGACAGGAATCCCCGTCACCTCGATTCGATACTGAACAGAGGCGCCCGCATCTTTAAGAGTGTCTTCCACCATTTCCGGTTTGATGACATGGTATGCCGAAGCGTCTTGCTCAACCCATGCCACGGCCTGCGAAAAGCCGGTTTCCCCCTGATTTTTCAGATCGGCGTAGAACATGTAGATAACACCTGTCGCCGTTAAAATCACGGCTGTAATGATCGACGTCAAAAACAGCATCCGCGCATAATCTTTCAGGCGAAACATGATATTGGAGCGGGTAATGATGTTCGTTCCGCTGTAAAAGCTTGTTTTATGCTTATACAAGCTGCGAAAAATCGCCACGCTGCTTTGCGTAAAAAAGAAATATGTCCCGATCAGGACAAGGATCAAAATCGGAAACACCCGAAAGACCATGTCAACCAACCCGGCCGTTGCCGCGATTGTATAACAGCCGGTGAGGCAAAGCACCGAAAGGACGGTGAGCCATTTGGAATAAGCGGGCATTCCTTTCGGCTGCTGTTTCGCTTTTAACAAGTCGATGATTTGAAGCTTGCGAATCCGCGTTAATGACAGAATCGTCAGCGTCTGAAAGAGGATGCCGAAGCCGGCTGCCGTGATAATCAAAGCCTTCGGAACGACCATAAACGAAATCGGAGCCTTTACATCCATCAAGGCCGTCATCGCCATGAAAAACAGCTTTGAAAATAAAAGCCCGATGCCGATCCCGGCTGCGATCGAAACGAAAGAAATGATCGTCTGTTCGTAATAAATCATTTTGCGCAATTGAAGCTTTGATGTACCGAACAAACTTAATAAACCAAATTCCTTTTTTCTCGCCTGCAAAAATGCGGAATTCGAATACATGATAAAAAAGACGGAAAATACGATAATAACCACTTCAGCAGCATAAAGGCAAACCTTTACAGTTTGTCCTCCGTAAATGTTATCCTCCGTTACATCGGGATGATAAATAAACGAAGAAAAAATAAAAAACACGGAAACGGTAAACACACAGCTTAAAAAATAAGCCAAATAACGCTGAAGATTGCCTTGAACGTTCTTACGGGCGATGGTTCTCATGTTCATGAAAATCACCTCCCAGGACGCTTAACGTATCAAGAATGCTCTGATAAAAATCCTGCCGGTTTGTCCCTTTGCGGATTTCCGAGAAAAATCTGCCGTCTTTAATAAAGACGATCCGTTCGCAAAAGCTTGCGGCGGTCGGGTCGTGGGTCACCATTAAAATCGTCGCTTGTTTTTCGCGGTTCAATTTCGTCAATGAATCCATCACTTGCTTGGCAGACTTTGAATCAAGGTTGCCCGTCGGTTCATCCGCCAACATGAGAGCAGGCTCATGAATCATCGCTCTGGCGCAGGCCGCCCTTTGCTGCTGTCCTCCGGATACCTCGTATGTGCGGTGATTGAGAATGTGGTCGATCTGCAGCGTTCCCGCCAGATCCATCAGTTTTTGTTCCATTTCCTTTAAGCGCACCTTATCCAACGCAAGCGGCAAAAGAATATTTTCCCTGATCGTCAATGTTTCAAGGAGGTTAAAGTCTTGAAAAATGAAGCCGAGCTCGCGCCTGCGGAATAAAGCGAGCTTATGGTCTTTCAGCTTGCCCGGATTTGTACCGTTAATAATCAAATCGCCGTTTGTCGGCTCGTCAATCGTCGCCAGAAGGTTGAGAAGCGTCGTTTTTCCGCTCCCGGAAGGTCCCATCACCCCTACGAATTCACCTTTCTCAACCGATATATTAAAATCGTCCAGCGCCTGATGCGAAAAGCCGCCTTTCTGCGAAAAATACGTTTTTGATAAATGCCTTGTTTCCAATATGTTCATTGTTTCCTTCTCCTTTTTTTCTTTTATTATAAAAAGGAGCGAAAACAACTCCCATCGAATTACCTTGCAAACCGGGCGGCCAACCTTACAATTCTGTCACATTGCCGTGAAGGGTGCTGCTCGTAAAGGAAACCGTCACGGCCGTTCCCTCTCCGGGCTTTGAAAGAGCGCTAAGCTCATGTCCCAAATGGCCGCAAATCTCTTTTGACAAATAGAGCCCCATTCCCGTCGCTTCTTTTTGCGTCCGCCCGTTTTCCCCGGTAAAAAAAGGAGCGAAAATGCGCGGAAGATCGTGCGCCGGGATTCCGATCCCCCGGTCTATAACAGAAACGGACGTCTGATCGCCCGTTTGTTCAACTGCAAATATAATCTCTTCCCCCTTTTGCTGGGGCGAATATTTCAACGCATTGTATATGATCTGCTGAAAGACGACTGTCAGCCATTTTTTGTCGCTGTAAACGATCACGCTCTCGTCCGGTGTCTCTAATTTCGGAAAGAGGCGCCGTTTGATAAACTGCCGCTTCTCCTCATTGATGATATCCCTCAGCAAGCGGACGACGTCTATTTTCTCAGGCTTCACATCAATCGCAAAATGGTCAAGCCTCGCCATATGAAGCATCATGTCCAATCCGCGGCGAAACCGTTCATTTTCCTCTTCAATATCACCGAGTACAGTGCGGAGTGACGCTGGATCAGACTGTTTTCTCCCCTCCTGTATAAGAAGCGAAATGACGGAGACGGGTGTTTTCATATGATGAATCCATTGATTGGTAAAATCGACGTGCTGCTGGCGCTGCCTTGAGTTGCGGGCAAGCTTTTCCCTGTATGATTTATTGATTTTGGCAATCAGCGAAGTCCAGATCCGCTGCTCTTCCGTTTGCGGATGATAGGCTTTAAGCGCTTCCCCCGTCTGCATCTCTGAGACGTCTAGATGCTGTTTTTTTAATTGAAGAAGAAAAGATCGCTGCCTGCCGTAATCGATGGCTAACCCCGCGATAAGAAAAGCGGTCATCAATACGAATACATAGCAGATGTTCGCTCCGGAAATACCGCCGTTCTCAAAAGCGCCGAGCCATACCGCGGCAACGGCAAAAACGATGCCCAGCAGCGAAAACAGAATGAGCCACGCCCGATCGCGTAAATATGTCTTGAACATCCTATTCATCCTTCCGATCCATAGAAAACCGATACCCCTGCCCCCGGACGGTTGCGATGGCATCGTCAATTCCCAGTTCACTGAGTTTTTTTCTTAACCGGTTCACATTGACGGTCAGCGTATTGTCATCAACGAACTCGATTTCGTCCCACAACGCTTCGAGCAGCTCGTCCCTCGAGACGATGCGGCCGTGCTCCTTCACAAAGATCGATAAAAGCTGAAATTCCTTTTGGGAAAGAGAGATGCGCTTGTTCCCGCATTCCGCTTCAAACCGATCAGGATATATGTACAAACCGCCGAGCTCCATCATCTGTGTCTCCTGATGGAGAGCGGATGAGTATTCGCCGTATGTCCGGCGCAGCACGCTTTTCATTTTAGCGAGGACAACCTCAAGGTGAAACGGCTTTGTCATATAATCATCGCCGCCATGCTCAATCGCCATTACCTGATTCAATTCATCAGTCCGGGCTGAAATGAAAATGATCGGCACATTGGAAACGGCGCGGATTTGCCGGCACCAATAAAACCCGTCAAAATACGGGAGGTTAATATCCAAGAGCACCAAATCGGCCTGTTTTTCGATAACTTCCTGTTTTATCCGGTCGAATTCTTGAGCCATGCTGACATGATAGCCGTATTTTTGCAAATGATTGCACAGTATGGAAGCGATCTGTTCATCATCCTCCGCGATGAATATGTTGTACATGTTTGTCACCTTTCATGGAAAATATGATTTACTGAGATGGGAAAGAAGGGCCCTGCGTGTTCACGCCGCCGCCAGAAACAGACGGTGCGCTTTGGATAGGCTGTTTCTTTTGCCGATCGAATGAACACGGCCGCGCCCGCGTCCCGTCTGCTTCCGGAATGTTTCAGTCAAAAAATGCGTCTTCAAAAATCTTCCTGAATTCCTCTTGTTGAATGGCTTCTTTTGAAATGCCGCCGTCTGAGTGTTTTGTTAAATGATCTTTCGACAAAATTAATTTTCCGTCTTTTGTCAGCTTGGACGCAAGCGGATTTTTGTTGAACGGCGAGTCTTCATGGTCAAAAATCGCATCGCGGACATCGGCAAGCACCGCTTCATCGATCGGCTCCAGCGTGAACGCATAGCCCGTCTGCCATCCTTCTCCTTTATCCATTTCAAGAAGGTAGTCTCCTTTTTCCGTCTTCGCTTTTCTGATGCGGTAAACGCCTGTTTTCGACGAAACGGACTCGCCTGTGAACGGAACGGGTTTCAGCGGAAGATTGGCCCCAAAACCGGTATCCAGAAGATAGGTCTCATTTCCTTCCTGAAGGATGACGGCGACGTGCGTTCCTGTCAGCGCCCACTTTCCTTCCTGAGGATGGAAGACGGTTCCCTGAACAAGCTGAACGGAAAAGCCGATTTCCTTCAGCACATAATAAAGAAAGGCGTTCAAATCATAGCACAAACCTCCGCGTTTGTTGTTCAGCAAGGCGTCCGTCAGGCTTTCTTTCGTCATCGGAATCCGTTCTTTATTCAAGACCGCCCCGTTTTCAAAAGGGAACTGCAAAGCAATCAAAGACAAAAACTCCGGCAGATCGGCAAAAGAAACGCCTTGACCCGGCGGGTATCCAATCCTTTTATATAATGCATCAAGCATAGCAGTCATCGCGAATCTCCTTTCCCATTGTGAATGAAAAAGCTAAACCCCGACGGGAGTTTAGCTTTCTTCCTGGACATAATCAGTCAATACCTTAAGGGCGTCTTGCTCATCGGTTCCGTCGGCGATCAGGGTGACCTCCGATCCGGTGCTGACGGCCAGACTCATCAGTCCCATAATGCTTTTGGCATTCACTTTCTTATCTCCCTTTTCTAGAAAAATGTCTGATTGGAAGCGGTTGGCTTCCTGAACAAACAATGCTGCAGGACGCGCCTGCAGTCCCGTTTTCAAACGGACTTCCACTTTTTGTTGAACCATGCGATCTCCCCCACTCCCTGCATTATTTTAAAGAAACCGGCTGTCCCAGCCGCAGCTGTTCGGCAATTTCGTCCAATTTTCTAAGACGGTGATTGATGCCCGACTTGCTGATTTTTCCGCTCGCGACCATTTCCCCAAGCTCTTTTAAGGTCACTTCCTGATAGTCGATGCGGAGCTGTGCGATTTCCCGCAGCTTTTCGGGCAAAGCTTCAAGACCGATTTTCTCATCGATGAATTTAATGTTTTCCACCTGTCTGAGAGAAGCGCCGATCGTTTTGTTTAAATTTGCGGTTTCGCAATTGACGAGGCGGTTCACCGAGTTCCTCATGTCGCGCACGATCCGGACGTCTTCAAAGCGAAGCAGAGAATTGTGTGCGCCGATCACGTTTAAAAATTCGGTGATTTTCTCGGCTTCCTTCAGATAAGTGATATATCCCTTTTTCCGCTCAAGCGTTTTGCTGTTTAAGTGAAACTGGTTCATGAGCCTGCATAATGAGTCATTATGCTCTTTGTACAGCGAAAAAATTTCGAGATGGTACGAAGAGGTCTCAGGATTGTTGACAGACCCTCCGGCCAAAAAAGCCCCTCTCATATAAGATCGCTTGCAGCACCTTTTTTTGACCAGTTCCTCTGAAATGTTTCTCACGATGACAAAGTTCTCTCCGAGTATTTTTAAATCTTCAAGGATGAACTTTGCGTTTTCGATCAAACGCACGATGTAGACGTTATTTTTTTTCAGTCTCATCTTTTTTCGAACCAACAGTTCGACCGAAACCTCATATTGTTTTTTGATCAATGTATAAATTCTTCTTGCGATGGCCGCGTTCTCGGTTTGGACATCGAGAACAACCTTTCTGTTTGAAAAAGAAAGTGAACCGTTCATCCGAATGAGGGCGGAGAGTTCCGCTTTCGCGCAGCAATCCTTGACTTCCAGGTTTGTAAGTTCTTTTTTCGTTTCCGATGCAAATGACATGTTTAGACACCCCCATTCCAAGGCCTGCTATTCTTTTAACAAATCAACAAGAAGCGAAGCGACTTTATGCGTATCATGGCGGATCACGCCGTTTTCATACGTCACGATTTGATCTTTGATCACTTCAAGTCCCATGCTAGACAGAACGTCTATGTTGAACTGAACAGGCTGGGCCGATTCTTTTGCGTATCTTTCCCGAATATCTTCCGGGATTTCCTCTGAATTGACGAGGATCGTATCAATAAAAGGTCCGCCCATGTGCTGATTCAGGGCGTTTACGTGATCGGCAGCGCTGTAGTACAGCGTTTCTCCAGGCTGTGTCATCACATTGCAAATATAGACCTTTTTCGCTGATGCGTTTAAAATTTCCTCTCCGATCTTCGGGACGAGCAGATTGGGCAAAATGCTCGTATAGAGGCTGCCAGGCCCGAGAATGATCAGATCGGCCTCCCGGATCACTTCGATCGTTTCCGGCAAGGGCTCGATTTTTTCCGGGGTTAAAAACACCCTTTTAATCCGCTGTCCGTAAGAAGGAATCGTCGATTCGCCGGATATAATCCGTCCGTCTTCCATCTCCGCATGAAGCACCACGCTTGTATTTGCAGCCGGGAGAACTTTTCCGCGAACATTTAAAACTTTGCTCATTTCGGTAACGGCGTGAAAAAAATCACCGGTTATATTCGTCATCGCCGCCAAAATTAAGTTCCCCAGCGAATGGCCGATTAAATCGCCGCCTTTTTTAAAGCGGTGCTGAAACAGGTCTTCGACGAGCGGCTCCACGTCCGACAATGCAGCCAGCACGTTCCGGACATCGCCGGGCGGGGGGATTTTCAACTCGTTTCTCAAGCGTCCGGAGCTTCCCCCGTCATCGGCGACCGTCACGATCGCCGTGATGTCTACAGGCTGATGCTTTAATCCCCTCAGCAAAACGGAAAGACCTGTCCCGCCGCCAAAGATCGCGATTTTTTTCTGATCTGCCATGCTATTTTCTGCTTTTCTTCTCAATGTCCCGGTGAGTAACATGAGTATAGTAGTCTTTTTTAAAATAATCGGCAATGTATTCAGCAAGGGTCACAGAGCGATGCTGGCCCCCTGTGCATCCGATCGCAATGACAAGCTGGCTTTTTCCTTCGCGTTTGTAGGAAGGAAGCATAAAGCCCAAAAGATCCGTCAGCTTCTCAAGGAACTTCTGCGTTTCGCTCCACTTCATCACATAGGAGGACACTTCCTCGTCCCTTCCGGTCAGCGGCCTCATGCTGTCGATATAATACGGATTCGGAAGAAACCTCACATCGAATACAAGATCAGCGTCAATCGGAATCCCGTATTTAAATCCAAACGACATGACATTGACTGTAAAAGTATGGCGGCCGTGATCGTCCGCAAAATGCTGGACGATCTTTTCCCGAAGATCCCTCGGCTTCATATCGGATGTGTCGTATATGATTTGCGAGCGGCCTTTCAGCTCCTCCAAAAGCTCGCGTTCCGTTTCGATTCCTTCAAGCGGCAGTCCCGTCGTGGCAAGAGGGTGTGACCGCCTTGTCTCTTTGTAGCGCGAAACAAGAACCGAATCCTTTGCATCTAAAAACAAAATACGCGGCGTGATCCACGATGTTTCCCCGATTTCATCGAGAGCCTCGATCAGCCTGTCGAAAAATTCGCGTCCGCGCAAATCCATGACAAGGGCCACCTTGCTCATTTTTGAACTTGATTCCTTCATCAGCTCCAAAAATTTCGGGAGCAGAGACGGCGGCAGATTGTCCACACAGAAAAAACCGAGATCCTCAAAGCTTTGAATCGCAACCGTTTTTCCTGCGCCTGACATTCCAGTTATAATGACCAGCTGAATTTCGTGGCTTCCATTCGCACTCATGCTTCTCCCCCCTAGTTTTTTATTCGCCCTGCGGGTCCAGACGGTAGGACAGCAGTTCAAAATCCGGCGTATACGTAAATGTGCCGTGAAGCAGTCCGCTGCCCTTCAGCATAAAATCAAGGATATGACCATCACCCGGCGCCATCGGCAAATTCTCTATCTCTCCTGCCTGATGCCACTGAATGATCCCTTCTTCAGACTCCTCTACAGGACTTCCTGTATAATGATCGGCGACGAACGTGAACATCATCCATTCTGATACAACCTGATCATTTTCTTTTATGATAAAGGTGAATATTCCTTTTAATTGCGGGTTTAATACGTATAAGCCTGTCTCTTCGCGATATTCCCTGATGACGGCATCCCTGACCGTTTCCCCGCTTTCCATTTTCCCGCCCGGGGCGACCCACCAGCCCCGGCGCGGTTTTTTCAGCAAAAGGACTTGATCATCTGAAATCAGCACACAATTCGTCACTCTTTGCAAGTCTGTCACCCATCCTTTAATTCCAACAATTCTTTTTCTTATTATACCGTTTCCTGATCCCGCTCACAATGAACATGCAGTCCAACTGTAAAAATCGGTTTTTCCGGGCCGCCGATTCTTTTGCCTGGTTCCTCTCATGCCTTCAGGACGCGAATGGAAGCGTTTGCGAAAAAACTTCTTTTCTTCTATTTTACAGCAAAATCCTGATATTCATGTTGTAAATATGAACAAATTGTGAAAATATGTAAAAATTACCCTTGCATAAAAAAAGGGCACGGATCGAAAATCCGCGCCAAAAAATTCATTATAAAAGGGGGTCAATTACTGATTTAATCATAACCAAAAATTGTTTCACTGGTGTTACAGACCGATTAAATCACGATGACGATTAACGGCCGTTATTTTACAGCCTTTTCTTTTTCCTTCAGCTCTTCAATATAATGCTGAACGCTCTGTGCGGCGATGCTTCCGTCACCTGTTGCAGTAACGATCTGGCGGAGCGATTTTTCGCGGATGTCGCCTGCTGCAAAAATGCCTTCGGCTTTCGTCTCCATGCGCTCATTCGTTACGATATAGCCTTCATCGTTTGTGATGCCGAGGTTTTTGAACGGTTCTGACAGCGGCAGCATGCCGATGTAAATAAAGACGCCGTCCGTACGGAATTCTTCTTCTTCGCCGGTAACGGTATCAACGAGCGTCACTTTGCCGACTTTTCCGTCTTGTTCATGAATTTCCTTGACCGTCTTGTTCCAAAGGAAATCGACTTTTTCATTGTCAAACGCCCGCGCTTGAAGAATGCTTTGCGCTCTCAGTTTGTCGCGGCGGTGTACGATCGTTACTTTTGAAGCAAAGCGCGTCAAGTAGACGCCTTCTTCCACTGCGGAGTCTCCGCCGCCGACAACGACGAGCTCTTTGTTTTTAAAGAATGCGCCGTCGCATACCGCGCAGTATGAAACCCCGCGGCCGCCGAGCTCTTTTTCGCCGGGAACGCCGAGTTTTTTGTATTCAGCGCCGGCCGCAATGATAATGGAGCGCCCTTTGAACTCTTTTGATCCCGCTTTAACGATTTTATACTCATCGCCGTTTACGATTTCTTTAATGTCTCCGTACGCATACTCCGCACCGAACTTCTTCGCGTGTTCAAACATTTTATTGGAAAGTTCGGGTCCAAGAATGCTTTCAAATCCCGGATAGTTTTCCACATCCTCCGTGTTGGCCATCTGTCCGCCGGGCACCCCTCTTTCAACCATCAAGGTTGACAGGTTCGCTCTTGATGTATAAACGGCCGCTGTCATTCCTGCAGGACCCGCTCCGATGATGATGCAGTCATAAATTTTTTCTTCTGACACAATGTTCACTCCTTCATGAATCTTCTTGCTGCTTACGCCGGCAAGCAGTCCATTTCTATAAGATTCCCTTCTTGATTCTTCCTTACCCATATCCTATAAAATATCATGAATAAGCGCTATATTTTTGCTCAAAAAACAAAACAGGATGAACCAAGGTTCAGCCTGTTGTTAAAGATGTTCTTTTAATGTACGTTCGTATTTTGAAAGCGTTCCTGGCGAAATTCGGAAAAGCCTTGCCGTTTCGGCTTTCGTCAGACGCTCCTGATGCTCTGTTTTCCAAATGAAGTAGATGGCCGCGGCCAACCCGTCGGCGTTTTTCAGCTGAAGCCCGTAAGCCCTGATTTGCTGAATGACATGAAATATCCAAAAACACATCGCTTCCTGTTCGATCGCGGAACGGTCGGCTTCTTCGATCGCTTTCGCTGTTCTGTATGCGAGACGAGCGTCTTTTGAGGTGACGGCCGTCCCGTTTTCGCCGTACAGCACGAGCCTTACAAACTGATCTTCAAACGACGTTTTGGCCATTTTGGAATCGAGCACGGCTTTCAGCAGTTCTTTTTCCCCTTTTCTCCCGCTTAGGTAGTATGCGGCAAGGCGTTCCTCAAGCGGCCGCTGAACAGGGACTTTTTCGATCCGTTCTTTCCACGGCTCCATCCGTCCGGCAGAAGGATGCTCTTCCTGCATTTTTTTCCACACGGTCTGGGCAAACTGAGTGCGCCCGGTAAAATATGCGGAACAGGCAAGCCAGTAGTAAAAGGTTTCGTCTCCTTCAAATCCCATGCGATAAAGAGATTTGAGCCATTTAAACCCGAGGTCGTACCTGCCGACAAGCGAAAGCGTCGCTCCGAGCTTATACCTCTGCTCAAGCAGCATCGGATAAATATTGGACAGCTGCTGAGAAAGCGTTCTAACCTTTTCGTCTTTTCTTTCATAATGGTAGAAAATAAGAAGATTGCAAAGCGCATGCAGATTGCCGTGGCTCTTTTCCAAAATGTCATAAATCGTCGTCTTCGCTTTTTGGATATCGCCGGCGTAAAAATAGGCAAGCGCCAAGTTATTGTAAGCCGACCAAAATTCCGGATAATCGGCAATGATTTCTTCAAGTATCTTGATCGATTCCTGAAGCTCTCCGCTTTCCAACAGCGATTTCGCCTTGTCCTGCTTGAGGATTAAATCATCCTGGTCGTATTCCGAGTAGCCTGAATCATCTTCTCCCATATCCAATAAATCAAGGAGCTCCGCATTTTCCGCGCTGAACTCGCCGTTCGGATCTTCCTTTAAATAAGTTTCCGCCGCCTTGTAGGCTTCCTGGAAAAGTCCGAGATGAGCATAGTTGTTCGCTTTAAAATAGTAGCACTCGGTCATTTTTTCGTTTATATTTTTTAGAATGAAGTCCAATAGTTCATTTGATTGCTGGTAATAGCCCATCTCTGTATAAATGACGGCAAGCTGACTCAGCATGCCCGTATTTTCAGGTTCAAGAAAAATCGCCCTCTGTATGAGCTTGCTCGCGCGGGATAAATTTCGCTCTCTGTAAGCTTTGAGCCCTTTATGATAAAGATATTGTCCATCCTGAAAAAGCTGAACAATTCTCGCTTTTTTATGATCTTCAGAAGTGTACTTTCCCACAGATACCCTCCATTTCAAACTGTATACCGTGAGTAGTATAACATAGTTTCTCGTAGGCTTAACAGAGCAAAAACAAGGTTTCAAAAATTTTCTCTTCATTTTCCACTTTTGGCTTATCCATTCCTTACATTTATATTGGCTGATCGCTTATTTTTTAATAAAAAAACCCAAACTCATGATGATCTGCACCCTGTCA